>JBDTZJ010000156.1:0-4113 GCA_040005255.1 Sphingomicrobium sp. | reverse complement strand
TCGAGCGCGGGTTGCGGCTGGTGGTCTTCTGCTCGATCGAGATCGCCGGCGACAGGCCGTCGATATGCTCGACGTCGGGCTTTTGCATCATCTCGAGGAACTGGCGCGCATAGGCGCTAAGGCTCTCGACGTAGCGGCGCTGGCCTTCCGCATAGATGGTGTCGAAGGCGAGGCTCGACTTGCCCGATCCCGAGAGGCCGGTGATCACCGTCAGGCTCTCGCGCGCGATGTCGACGTCGATGCCCTTGAGGTTGTGCTCGCGCGCGCCGCGGACGGAAATGTGGGTCAGCATCGGACTAAGTTCGTTCCATCTTTGTTCTGATTACCGCGAAGGGCCACGGCGGGTCAACGCGGGACTTTAAAAGATGGGAGCCGAAGCGCGGTTCCGCAACGCCGAAAGCAATCAGATCGTCCGGCAGAAGGGCGGGAAGCGCCGCGCCAAGTCCCCGCGGCGGTTGATCCCGGTCGCCTGAGCCGCCTAAGCGGCCTGGGCCGCGTGATCGCGGCGAGGCTGCTGCCGGAAGTTCGTCGACGGTCTCGTGACGCTTGTCGATGAGTGCTGGCTGGACATCCCAGGCCCAGTGCAGCAAACCAGGCATCTCATTGCATCGGCGGGGAAAATCATGATTTCGAAGACATTCGCGTTTGTGCGTCCCGCGGCGGTGCTTCTCGCCGTATCCACGACGTGCTGGGCAATCCCGGCCGGCGCTCAGCCTTCGGCGGCGGCGGTTACCGCCACGCCGGGGCACGCGAAGCTCGGCACCTGGGGCGTCGATCTGACGGCGCGCGACCTGTCGGTAAAGCCGGGCGAGGATTTCCAGAAGTTCGCGTCGGGCACGTGGCTGGCGAAAACCCAAATCCCCGCGGACAAGCCCGAAGTCGGCTCATTCTACGAGCTGTTCGACCTGAGCCAGGAGCAGCTCAAGGAGCTGGTCACCAAGGCGCCGGCCGACAGCCAGTATGGGGCGCTCTATCGCAGCATGATGAACGAGGCAGGCGTCGAGGCGCTCGGAATCACCCCGCTCAGGGCCGACCTCGCCAAGGTGGCGGCGATCAAGAGCAAGACCGAGTTCGCGCGCCACATGGGCGCGACGGAACGTGCGTTCGGAAGCTCGATCTTTGCGTTCGACGTCGAGCCGGACACGAAAGACGCGTCGATGAACGCGCTCTACCTGTACCAGGCCGGCCTCGGCATGCCGAACCGCGATTATTATCTGGACGCACAGTTCAAGCCGCAGCGCGCCGCCTACCGCGCCTACGTCGAGCGGACGTTCAAGGCGATCGGCAACCCGGCCCCAGCGGCGGCCGCCGACCGCCTCCTGGCGTTCGAGACGGCGATCGCCAAGGTGAGCTGGGCGAGCGCGGACCGCCGCGACATCGACAAGACCAACAATCCGATGAGCAGCGCTGCGCTGGCGAAGTACGCACCCGGCATCAACTGGCCGGCCTTCTTCAATGGCGCGAACGTTCCGGTCCAGAAGCGCATGATCGTCAACGAGAATACGGGGATCCGGCAGATCGCGGCGCTCTACGCCAGGACGCCGCTGAGCACTCTCAAGGAGTGGGAAGCGTTCCACACCGCCGACCAGTCGTCGCCCTATCTCAACAAAGCCATGGTCGACAGCCGGTTCGAATATGTGAAGACGATCAGCGGCGTGACCGAGCAACGCCCGCGCTGGAAGCGCGCGGTGACGCTGGTCGACAACGCCCTCGGCGAGCTGGTCGGGCAGGACTATGTCGCCCGCTATTTCCCGCCGTCGTCAAAGGCGAAGATGGTCGACCTGGTCGCGAACGTGAAAAGCGCGATGGCCGCACGCATCGAGGGCAATAGCTGGATGAGCGAGCCGACCAAGAAAGCGGCGCTCGACAAGCTGGCGCGGATGGATGTGATGGTCGGCTATCCCGACAAGTTCCGCGACTATCGTGCGGTCGAGATCCGGCCCGACGACCTTTATGGCAATGTCGAGCGGGCCAACCGGTTCAATTATGAATATGCGATGGAGGACCTCGGCAAGCCGGTCGATCGGAAGAAGTGGGGCATGAATCCGCAGACGGTGAATGCCTATAACGGAGGCGGCGAGAACAAGATCGTCTTCCCGGCGGGCATCCTCCAGCCTCCGTTCTTCGACCCGGCGGCGGACGATGCGGTGAATTACGGGGCCATCGGCGCGGTCATCGGGCACGAGATCAGCCACGGCTTTGACGACCAGGGACGCAAGTATGACGCCACGGGTACAGTTCGCGATTGGTGGACCCCCGAGGACGGCAAGCGCTTCGACGCGGAGGCAAAGGTGTTCGGCGACCAGTACGCCAAATTCGAGGCCGTGCCGGGCGCGTTCGTCAATCCCAAGCTGACAATGGGCGAGAACATCGCCGATTTCGCCGGTATCCAGGTCGCGCTCGACGCCTATCACAAGTCCTTGGGCGGCAAGCCGTCGCCGGTGATCGACGGCCTCAGCGGCGACCAGCGCTTCTTCCTTGCTTACGCGCAGGTGTGGCGGGAGAAGCAGCGCGAGGATGCGCTGCGCAGCCAGGTGACGACCGACCCGCACAGCCCCGGGCGGTTCCGCGTGCTTGGGCCGATCCGGAACGTGCAGGCGTGGTACGACGCGTTCGGCATCACGCCCGACAGCTCAATGTACATCCCGCCGGAAAAGCGCGCCCACATCTGGTAGCAGCTTAGCCCAGCGGGAACGTCGCTACCTCTCCATAGTGAGCGCCGTGGCGCGAGAGGCGGCTTTCGAACAGGATGATTTTGCGCACCTCGAACGGGTCGGACACGAGTCCGTGCGTGCGCTCGATGAACCCGGCGACCTCGCGCGCGCGGCGGCCCTTCCAGCGGGCAAGCGTGATGTGCGGGTGAAAGGCGCGGCGCTCGGGCTCGAGGCCGACCGCGATACAGGCCCGCTCGACCTTGGCAGCGAGCGCGGTGACGGGGCCCCGCGGTTCAACGCCCGCCCAGAGCGCGCCGGAGCTGCGCTGCTCGAACCTGCCGGTGCCAACGATGCGGAGCTCGAACGGCTGCGCACGGATGCGGCCGAGCTCCGCGGCGAGATCATCGGCGAGCGGGCGCTCGACCTCGCCGATGAAGCGCAGCGTGAGATGCAGCTGTTCGTCGTCCTGCCAGCGGAATTCGGGACCGTCGTCCATCGCATCGATCAGCAGGTCGCGGATGTCCTCGGGCGGGCGGATGGCGACAAACAACCGATGCATGGGCCCGGTTATAGCGCGGCCGATCCGCTGGTTGCAGCGATGCTGCGGCCTCCGCTCGCGTCCGGCAGTTCCATTCCGCCGCCGCTCATGCCACAAACACCGCCGTGCAAAGGGGGCATGAGTGAGCGGGAAGAGCGAGCTCAGCGAAAAGGACTATGACGAGCTCTTAAAGCCGCTGGCCGAAGAGCTCAGCGCGATGGCGCGCTGGGTGTCGGAAACGGCCCAGCGCATGGTCATCCTGTTCGAAGGTCGCGACACCGCCGGCAAGGGCGGGTCGATCGAGATGTTCGCGCGGCTGTTGAACCCGCGCCAGTGCCGCATCGTCGCGCTGCCCAGCCCGAGCGAGCGCGAAAAGACCCAATGGTATTTCCAGCGCTACATCGAACAGCTTCCAGCCGCGGGCGAAATCGTGCTGTTCGACCGCAGCTGGTACAATCGCGCCGGCGTCGAAAGGGTGATGGACTTCTGCACGCCCGATCAGACGCAGGATTTCCTCAATGCCGCGCCCGATTTCGAGCGGCACCTGGTCGACGACGGCATGCTGCTGATCAAATATTGGCTGTGCTGCGACCAGGCGATCCAGGAGGAGCGCTTCGAGAACCGGCTGAACAATCCGACGAAGCGCTGGAAGCTGTCGCCGATCGATATCAAGGCGCGGGAGCATTACGACGATTATACCGAAGCGCGCGAGCTGATGCTGTCGGCAACACACACCGATTTCGCGCCCTGGACCCTGGTCGATTTCAACGACCAGCCGCTCGGCCGATTGACGCTGCTGCGCGACCTGCTCGACCGGGTGCCGGACACCGAGCTGCCGCTGGCGGAAATCCCGTGGCCGCCGCTCGGCCGTAAGCCGTCAAAAGAGCATTATGGAGTGCTCCACCCGATCGCCAATTATCC
>JBDTZJ010000026.1:0-14075 GCA_040005255.1 Sphingomicrobium sp. | reverse complement strand
AGGCGCCGCCGGCGGTGCAGCTGCCCATGACGCAGGCGATCTGGGCGATGCCCTTCGAGCTCATCTGCGCCTGGTTGAAGAAGATTCGGCCGAAATGGTCGCGGTCGGGGAAGACCTCGGCCTGGTGCGGCAGGTTCGCGCCGCCGCTGTCGACCAGATAGACGCACGGCAGGCGGTTCTGCTCGGCAATCTCCTGCGCGCGCAGGTGCTTTTTGACCGTCAGCGGATAGTAAGTGCCGCCTTTGACCGTCGCGTCGTTGCAGACGATCATCACCTGCCGCCCGGCGACGCGGCCGACGCCGGCGATCAGGCCTGCGCCGGGGACCTCGCCTTCATACATGTCGCATGCGGCAAGCTGGCCGATTTCGAGGAACGGCGTGCCGGGATCGAGCAGCCGCTCGACACGGTCACGGGGAAGCAATTTGCCGCGCGAGACGTGGCGCTCGCGCGACTTCTGCGTGCCGCCGAGCGCAGCCTCCGCAACATCCGCGCGCAGCTTCTCGGCGAGCGCGCGATTGTGCGCGGCGCGCGTTCGGAATTCCTCACTGTCGGTGGCGGTCTTGCTCTCGATCCGGGGTGCGCTCATCGCGATCGCCTAGCCGCTGCGCCGCGAATTGAAAACTATTGCGGCTGCTCGGCACGAGCCTTGAGATAGGCGTAGAGCGCGTCGCGCTCGTGCGGAGTCAGGTGCGAGAAGCGCGTCCTGGCGACGTCCACCATGAGCGGCTTAAGCTTGCGATTGCCGGTGGGGATGCCCTGAGTGATCAGCCGCGCGAATTCGGCGCGGTCGTAGCCGCCGGCAACGATCAGGTTGGGCGTGTCGCCGGGACGTCCTTCGAGTTTGGGCCCGTGGCACTCGGCGCACGTGACCTCGGTGATGTAGCGGCCAAGCGCATATTGCGGGCCAGTGTCAGTCGGCAACACGGTGCGAGTCTCACGCACGCCCTGCACGGCAGGCTTATACAGGCCGGCTGCGATCTCCTTCTTGTCCTGGACGCTGAACTGCGGCGGCGGCGTCAATCGGCCCGCTGGGCGCAAGGTCCGCAAGTAGGCGACGAGCGCCGTCATGTCGGCCGTGCTCAAATGCTGGAAAATCTCCGACGGCATGCCCCAAACCGTCTTGCGTTCAGGATGCACGCCCGTGCGTAACAGCGCTTCGATCTGGGCGTCGCTGTAATGCGGGAGCACCAGCGTCAGGTTCGATGCGTAAAGCGGACCATATTCAGGATGATCGGCAGCAAAGTTCCGTCCGGTGAGTCCGGCGCCGTGGCAACCGGTACAGCCGAGAACGTGGGTCAGCCGCTCGCCGTGGGCGCGCTGCGCCGCGGCGCTCGTGACCCCGGTACCGTCGAACATGGTTTCAACCGGCCGGGCGGGTTGCCTGGCCTGCTGCTGGCAAGCCGCGGCAAACAGAACGATTGCGATCCCCCAGAGCCGCATCGGCATCCCCCGTTGTTTAGACCCCGATCAGTTCGCGCCCGATGAGCATCCGCCGGACCTCATTGGTGCCGGCGCCGATGTCGAGCAGCTTGGCGTCCCTGTAGTAACGCTCGACCGGCCAGTCCTTGGTGTAGCCGGCGCCGCCCAACGCCTGCACCGCCTCGTTGGCGACCTTCACCGCATTCTCGCTCGCGAGCAGGATCGCGCCGGCGGCGTCGTGGCGGGTGGTCTTTCCGGCGTCGCACGCCCGCGCGACTTGGTAGACGTAGGCGCGCGCGCTGTTCAGCGCGACATACATGTCGGCGATCTTGGCCTGCATCAGCTGGAACGACCCGATCGGCTTGCCGAACTGCTTGCGCTCGCGGACGTAGGGCAGGACGACGTCAAGGCAGGCCTGCATGATGCCGATCTGCATGCCGGCGAGGATCGTGCGTTCGTAATCGAGGCCGCTCATCAGGACCTCGACGCCCTTATTCTCTTGCCCAAGGATGTTCTCGGGCGGGACGAAGCAGTCGTCGAACACCAGCTCGGCGGTCGGCGAGCCGCGAATGCCGAGCTTGTCGACCTTCTGCCCGACCGAGAAGCCTTCCATGTCCTTTTCGATCATGAAAGCGGTGATGCCGCGGCTGCCCTCTCCGGTCTTGGCATAGACGACCAGAGTGTCCGCGATCGAGCCGTTGGTGATCCAGAACTTGGTGCCGTTGAGACGATAGCCGTTGCCGCTCTTGTCGGCCTTGAGCTTCATTCCGACGACGTCGCTGCCCGCACCGGCCTCGCTCATCGCCAGCGCGCCGACATGCTCCCCGCTGATCAGCTTGGGCAGATATTTGCCCTTCTGCTCGGGGTTGGCCCAGCGGCGGATCTGGTTGATGCACAGGTTGGAGTGAGCGCCGTAGCTGAGGCCCACCGAGCCGGACGCACGGGCGACCTCCTCCTGCGCGACGACATGCTCGAGATAGCCGAGCCCGAGGCCGCCATCTTCCTCCTCGACGGTGATGCCGTGGAGCCCGAGCTCGCCCATTTGTGGCCACAGGTGACGCGGGAACTCGTCGGTCGCGTCAATTTCCGCGGCGATCGGATCGATCTTGTCCTTGGCGAAGCGCCGCGTGGTCTCGCGGATCGTGTCGGCCATTTCGCCCAGGTCGAAATCGAGTGTGGCAGCGGACATCGTCGGGCTCCTCTCTCCGTCGGCGCGCTAGCAGAGCGCGAAGCGTTTGAACAAGCGAACGAGGGCCCTTATGTGCAGCGCACAACTTCGACTGAAACCCCGCTCATCCTGAGTAGGGACTGAGCCTGCCGAAGGCCCGTATCGAAGGACCGTCCTTCGATATGCCATTTCGACTTCGCTCAATGGCTACTCAGGATGAGCGGAAGGGAATTGCAGGAATAACCACATGACCAACACATCCGACCCGATCGTCATCCTTTCCTACGCCCGCACGCCGATGGGCAGCTTCCAGGGCGCGCTGTCGGGCGTCAGCGCGACCGAGCTCGGCGCCACCGCGGTCAAGGCCGCGGTTGAGCGCGCGGGGATCAGCGGCGAGCAGGTCGATAAGGTGTTCATGGGCAATGTGCTCTCCGCCGGCCTCGGCCAGGCCCCGGCGCGGCAGGCGGCGCTCGGCGCCGGCCTTCCGCGCTCGGCGGAAGCAGTCACCATCAACAAGGTGTGCGGATCGGGCATGCAGGCGGCGATCTTCGCCCACGACATGCTCGATGCGGGATCGGCGGACCTGATCGTCGCCGGCGGCATGGAGAGCATGACCAACGCGCCCTATCTGTCCAAGAAATACCGTTCGGGCGCGCGCATCGGCCACGACACGGTCTACGACCATATGATGCTCGACGGGCTCGAGGACGCCTACGAACCGGGCCGGGCGATGGGCACCTTCGCCGAGGAAGCCGCGCAGGAATATCAGTTCACGCGCGAGGACATGGACAATTACGCGATCGAGAGCCTGAGGCGCGCCAACGCAGCGATCACCAGCGGCAAGTTCGAGAAGGAAATCGTGGGTGTGACCGTCGTCAGCCGCAAGGGTGAGTTCACGGTCGACGTCGACGAGCAGCCGGGCAAGGGCAATCCGGAGAAAATCCCGCAATTGCGCGCGGCGTTCGCCAAGGACGGACGGATCACCGCCGCGACCTCGTCGTCGATCAGCGACGGCGCGGCAGCCCTGGTGCTGACCCGCCAGAGCGTCGCCGACAAACTCGGCAAGACCCCGATCGCGCGCGTGGTCGCCCATGCCGCGCATGCGCAGGAGCCGGAGAAGTTCACCTCCGCGCCGGTGCCCGCGTTGCACAAGGTGCTCGAGAAGGCCGGGTGGAGCGTCGACGACGTCGACCTTTACGAAGTGAACGAGGCGTTCGCGTGCGTCGCGATGATCGCGATGCGCGACCTCGGCATCCCGCACGACAAGATCAACGTCAACGGCGGCGCGACGGCGCTCGGCCATCCGATCGGCGCCAGCGGCGCGCGGATCCTGACGACGTTGGTCGCGGCGCTTCAGGACCGCGGCTTGAAGCGTGGCGTCGCGAGCCTGTGCATCGGCGGCGGCGAAGCGACCGCGATGGCGGTGGAGCTGGTTTAACCACCACAGCCGTTTGCTGCGGCCGGTTACGAGTGGTAATGGCGCGGTCCTCCACAACCGGGGGATTGAGATGAAAAATGTGCTACTGATCGCGGCCGCAGCCGCGGCTCTTGTCGGCTGCCAGAAAGCGGTAACGAAATCCGACCAGCCTGCGGCGCCCGAAGCGTCCAACTCGGCCGCCAGCGCCCCGGCAGCGACCGTCGCAGCGATGACGACCGCCAACGGCTCGACCCCTGGGACGTTTGAGGTCATCACGAAGGACGGCAAGAAGGGGCACACGGTCCTTAACGCCGACGGCACCTACGTGGACACGGATCCGAGCGGCAAGGTAACCAAGGGGACCTGGAACGTGACCGGCGGCAAGACCTGCTTCGATCCGGAAGGCAAGGAAGGCCCGAGCTGCTACGCTGAAACTGCCGTCGGCGCCGACGGAAGCTTCACCGCGACGTCTGACAAGGGCGAGAAGGTCACCGTCAAGAAGATCAGTTGAGGCGCTAGTCGGTGGAGCAGGTCGACTAACGCGATCGCGCCACGGTTCGGCTCCAGTCGGCGGCCGGAGCGCGCGATTTCATAATTCCGAAAGCTCCGATTCAGCTTCGCGGGCCAAATCGGCGATCCGTGCGCTTACCTGCGCCTGTAGCGTCTCAAATCGCCCCCACGGAGATGCCCGCATGAAGCCGATAGCCGCCCTCATGATCGCCGTTCTCGCCGGCACCGCGACCTTCCAATTGCAAAGCGGATTTGAACCTCAGGCGCACGCCGCCGGATTCCGCGTGCCGACCGGCACCGACTGGCGTGAACAAATGATAGAGCGCGACCCCGGTGCCGCCGGAGTCGATCGCGCACTGGACCGCCTTACCCACCGGCTCGACCTCAGCGCCGGCCAGGCAAGCAAAGCCCGTCAGCTTCTTGAGCAACGCCACGAGCGCATCCTTGCGCTTCTAGTGGCTGGACCAGCTTCGCTGACGCTGGCTCAGTTCATGGCCGATCGGCAGAAGATCAACGCGGAGATGCACAATCGCGTCGACGCGCTTCTGACCGGTGACCAACTCAAGCTGGCCAATCAGCTGGGCACTCAGACACGCGCATAGCGACTGGCGCATCAGGACGATTCGTCAGCTTGATCGACGGATGCTAATGAGCGCTCCCTCACACGGGGAGAAAGCCAATGCGCCTAATGATCTGCGTCACCGCCGCGGCCGCACTTTGCGCCTGTTCCAAGCCTGCCCAAACTCCGCCAGCGGCCGACAATTCGGCTGAGGCCATGAACACCGCTGCGCCGGTCACGCCCGCGGCCCTCACGACGATCAATGAGACGTCATGGGAGTTCACGGACAACAAGACTCACAAGCCGATGCAGGAATCGATCGACGCCAATGGCAAGTACATCACGGTGTCGGGCAAGGAGCATATCGATCACGGCACCGCCGTCATGAAGGACGGCAAAGCCTGCTTCACCAGCGCGATGGATAAGGAAGGCGAAGTCTGCTGGACCGATCCCAAGGTCGCGGTCGGCGAGTCGGGCGAGACCACCAGCGACAAGGGCGAAAAGCTGACCGTCAAGCGGGTCGCCTACACACCGCTGACGATGTAGCCGAGACAATAAAGCGGCTTATGCGGGCCTATCGCGGGCCCGCATAAGCCTGGCACTCCAGTTCTACCAAGCCGCCCGTCGCGAGTCCGTTCGCGCCGAACGCGCTGCGCGCCGGCAGCGGTTCCTTGAAATATTCCACATAGACTTTGTTGAAGTCGGCCCACTGCTTCATGTCGGCGAGCATCACGGTGCAGTGGAACACGTCGCTGAACCCCAACCCCGCACTCGCCAGGACGCCGCGGATATTTTCGAGCGCCTGTCGTGCCTGGCCCGCCATCCCTTCGGCGAGCGTGCCGTCTTCGCGGAAGCCCATCTGGCCAGAGAGATAGAGCACGTCACCGATGCGGACCGCGGACGAGAAAGGCAGTGGTTGCCCGTTGAGCGTGGACCTTGGAAAATGCTGGACGACGGGGCGGGCTGGAGCGACGTCGGCAGGGCTGGTCATCATCAGGACTCCGGTTGCGATTGCGGTCAACGCCTTCATTCGTCCCCCCGTTCGTTGATTAGTCCACAACTTCACCCTCGCTTACGCCCCAGACGTCCGACACGCGGACATAGCCCTTGCGGTTGCCGACCTCGATCCGGCACCAGCCATCGTCGCACTTGCCAATGCGGCCGACGACGCCGGGCTCAGCCATATATTGCGGCTTGGCGCCGTCGTACGGGCCGACGCGGACCGGGCGCGGCTGGCCCGGCTTGACGATCGCCGTGCGGCGGTCGGAGAGCATCGTCACCAGCATCCAGCCCTGCGCCCCATCCGGGTCCTGGATCAGGCGCCAATTTTCATATTTCTTGACCACGCGAACCGGCAGGTCGCGGCGCTGGTAAAGCCAGACGTTCGGGTAGTTCCGGCCAGGGCCGGTGTGGGTCATCGCCTGGCCGCTGGCGATCGACGCCCAGTAGGGCGGCTGCTTTTCCTGCGCGGCGGCGGGCGCTGCGACCGCAGCAATCAATAGTGCGCTAACTGCCCCCCGAGCCAACATCACGCGCCGGTCAGAATCCTGTCCACGAGTTGCTTCACCGTAGGGATGAAGCCGTTCGAGTAAAATGGGTCGCTCTTGAAGCGGAACGCGGAATGGCCGGCGAACATCAAATTCTGCTCGACGGAACCGCCATGGGCGATGTCCTGCAGAGTCTTCTGGATGCAGAAGCTCCGCGGGTCGGCCAAGCGGCCGGTCGAGTTCTTCTCATTGTCCGCCCAGGAGGAGAAGCCGCACTGACTGAGGCAGCCCATGCACTCGGCCTGGTCGACGCGAATCTGCTTTTCTTCCTCGGGCGTTACGAAAATGAGCGTGTCGTCGGGCGACTTCATCGCGCTGGTGAAGCCGCGGGCGTACCATTCGCGAGCGTGGATCAGGTCGCCCTTGGTGACCCAGTAATTCTTCTTGGTGCCGATGCCGACGTCGAGCTGGAAATGATGGTCGCCGATCGGCTCCTTGGTGTAGGCGATCTGCCGGTCGCTGCGCGCCTCGAGGTTCCTGAGGAACGGGTTGCGCACTGCGGATGAGTAGAAGCCCGTGGGCGAGAATCGATGGAGGAGGATGTCGCCATCTTCGAGCGTCAGCAACCGCGCCTTCCACTCGGGCGGGATCGGGCTTTCCTGGGTCAGCAGCGGGCGCGTTCCGAACTGAAAAATGATCTGGCCGAGTTCAGGATTCTCGATCCAATGGTCCCACTCGTCGAGCCGCCAGACGCCGCCGGCCATAACGATCGGAACGCTGTCGGCGATGCCCTGTTCGCGCATCGTGTCGCGCAGCGCCTTGACCCGCGGATAGGGATCCTGCGGCTTGCGCGGGTCCTCGGCGTTGGACAGGCCATTGTGCCCGCCAGCGAGCCACGGATCCTCATAGACGACCGCGGCAAGCCACTCAGCAGCCTTGTGATAGGCGCGCTTCCATAGCGCACTGAACGCCCGCGCGGAGCTGATGATCGGCAAATAGTTGACACCGTACGACGCTGCGATTTCGCTGAGCTTGTACGGCATGCCGGCGCCGCAGGTGACGCCGCTGACCAGCCCCTTGGTTCGCTCGAGGACGCCGTGCAGCACTCGCTGCGCACCGCCCATCTCCCACAAGACATTGATGTTGATCGCGCCCTTGCCGCCAGCGATCTCATAGGCCCGCTGGACCTGCGCCACCGCGCCGTCGATCGCAAATTTGAGCAGCTCTTCGTGGCGCTCGCGGCGCGTGAGGCCGGCGTAAATCTGCGGGATGATCCGCCCTTCCGGATCGTAGCTGTCGGCATTGACGGCGGAGACGGTGCCGATACCGCCGGCCGCCGCCCAGGCGCCGCTGCTGGCATGGTTGGTGGCGCTGACGCCCTTGCCGCCTTCGATCAGCGGCCAGACCTCGCGTCCGCCATAGAGAATGGGCTTGAGGCCCTTGAACAAAACCCGTCTCCCAAGCGCGACGTGCGCCCGCTCGCCGCGCCATATAGGAGCGGATCGCTACCAATGCGCTAAAAAAGTGAGCGGAACCCCGGTGGTTCCAGGGCCCCGCTCACTGGAGACAGTTTAGCTGTCGTAGATCAGCAATTGCCGCTGGCGATCGCGGTGCCCACCACCGCGCCGAGCGCGCCGCCGATCAGTGCGCCGGTCGTGCGGTTGCCGCCGTTGCGGTTGCGGTAGCCGTAACGCGAGTAGCGGCGACCGCTGCCCGCGACCGAGCTTCCGAGAACCGCGCCGGCAAGGCCGCCGACGACCGCGCCCGCCTCCGGATTGCCGCAGCGATTGCGGTTGTAGCCGTAATAGTTCGAACCATAATAGTTCGAGCCGTAGCCGTACGCCGGATAGCCATTCCCGTAATTGCTATAGCCAGAGCCCGGATAGCCGTACCCGTACGAGGGAGCGCCGTAGCCGTAGTTGCTATAGCCGTACGAAGGATTGGCGTAGCCGTAATTGCTATAGCCGTAGTTGCCATAGCCGTAGTTGCTGTAGCCGCCATGACGGCGTCCATGCGCGTTCGCCGTCGCCGGGACCGCGACCATCGCGGCAGCCGAAAGTGCCAGTGCGATTTTGCTGAACATCGTCTCTTCCTCAATTCCACAAGCTGGCCGTGGAGGGACTCGTGGCCATGTGGGTTGGAACTAGGCTTCTCAAGCTGACGCTGCTCTGAACGTTTCGGTCAGGAGTCGATAAGCTTGCCTACTAAGCCCGAGCAGCCGGATTGATTGAATAATCCAACCCAATATCGACCGCGGGCGCGGACTGGGTGATCCGTCCGACCGAGATGAAGTCGACCCCTGTTTCGGCGAGAAAGCGGATAGTCTCGAGCGTGACCCCGCCCGATGCCTCGAGCGGCACGCGTCCCGCGACGAGCTTCACCGCCTCGCGCAGCATGGCCGGGTCCATGTTGTCGAGCAGCAGCCGCTCGGCGCCGGCGGCAAGCGCCGGCTCGATCTGGTCGATGCGGTCGACCTCGACCTGAACCTGCAGCCCCGTGTCGGCCGCCTTGGCGCGGCGCACCGCCTCGGCAACGCCACCGCAGACCGCGACGTGATTGTCCTTGATCAGCACCCCGTCATCGAGGCGCATGCGGTGGTTCTGCACACCCCCCATCCGCGACGCGAATTTTTCGAGGACGCGCAGGCCCGGGACGGTCTTACGCGTGTCGAGCAGGACTGCGCCGGTGCCGGCGATCGCATCGGCAAATTGCCGCGTCAGGGTCGCAATTCCGGAGAGATGCTGGAGCGTATTCAACGCCGACCGCTCGGCGCCGAGCATCGCGCGGGCATTGCCGCTAAGGCGCATCAAGGCTGTGCCATGTTCGACGCGGTCGCCGTCGATGGCGAGCAGCTCGATCTGCACCTCGCGGTCGAGCGCACCGAAAAAGGCGGCCGCAATTTCAATTCCCGCGACGACCAGCGCCTGCCGCGCATTCATCTCGGCGGTGAAGCGCGCATTCGGAGCGATCGTCGCCGCCGAGGTGACGTCGCCGCCCGTCCCCAGGTCCTCGGCGAGGACGCGAGTCACGAATTCATCGAGGTCGAAGCCATCGGGAAGTGCCATGCGCCGCGTCTAGTGCGCCGGCTCCGCAGATTTCAATATGCGCCAGCGTCCTTCCTCCCGCTCGTAGCGCTGGGCGTCGTTCGCCTTGAACTCGTCGCGGTTCCAAGCGTGAACGGTGATCGTCGCCGAGCCGTCGGCGATGTCGATGGTGTTGAAGCTCTGCTCCTGCTCGCGAACGCGGGTCGAAGTCGCCGTGCCCGCCTGGATCACCAGGGCGCCGCCCGAACGCGTGACCAGCTCGCTCGCGTCATGCGTCGAGGCATGGTGCGCGTGGCCGGCGAGCAGGATGTCGACTCCGGCCTCTTCGATCGCGTCCAGCGCAAGCTCGTGACGGCCGACCGCCCGTTCCAGTTCGTCGCCGACCGGCACCGCGAACAACGGATGGTGCGTGACCAGCACGCGCATCGCGTCCGGATCGGTCCGGGCGAAGGTCTCGCGAATGAACTCGACCTGCTCCTCGCTGATTCGCCCGTCCTTAAAGGTGAGCGAGCGCGCGGTGTTGATCCCGAGCACGGCAACGCCTGTCAGCTCAACGAACGGGCAAAGCGTATCATCGATGAACCGGCGATAGCGTGCCAACGGGGACAGGAAGCGGCGGAGGACGTCGTACAGCGGGACGTCGTGGTTGCCCGGCACTCCGAGCACTTCATGACCGCTTTCGCGCAGCCGGTCGAGGAAACGGCAGGCCTCCTCGAATTGCTCGGTGCGCGCGCGCTGCGTGAAATCGCCGCTGATGACGACGAGAGTGGGTTTGAGCTTGTCGACGCTCTGCCCGACCGCTTCCACGAGCTGCTCGTCGTGGGCGCCGAAGTGGAGGTCGGAGAGGTGGACGATGCGGGTCATGAGGACTCAACCACGTCATGCTGAACTTGTTTCAGGGATTCCTCCCCGGAACGGGGAGGTGGCAGCTGAAGGCTGACGGAGGGGTCGGAACTTCCGCGGCCCCTCCACCGGCTTCGCCGGTCCCCCTCCCCGTTCCGGGGAGGATTTCAGTAATTCAGCAGCAGCAACAGCTTGGCGTCGATGCCGAACCCCTCGGCGCGTTTCTGCTCGAGGAAATTGGCGATGTCGGCACGCGGAACGAGGTGGACGTCGATGTCCTCATTCTCATCGCCGCCACCCTCGCCGATCTTCCGAACGCCGTGGACGCGGACCAGCGTGAAGGCCTCGGCCAGCATCCCGGGCGAGGAGTAGAAGTCGCCTAGCCGCTCGACGCGCTCGGCCGTGAAGCCGGTCTCCTCTTCGAGCTCCTTGATGGCGGTGGCTTCGATGGTTGCGTTCGGATCGTGATCGCCGACGAGACCGGCCGGCAGCTCGACGCAATGGCAATCGGGCGCGACGCGCGGCTGGCTGACCAGGATCACCTTGCCGTCATGCTCGGCGAGAATGACGACGGCGCGGATGTCGCGCGCCCGGCTCGCATATTCCCAGTTGCCGCGCCGGAATGCCCTGACGAACTTGCCCTCCCACATCAGCTCGGCCGGAGGCAGTTCGTCAAGATTCATAGTTCGATCAGCTTGTCCGGGATTTCGTTGATATCCCCGGCCGAGCGCGGGAAATGTTCGGCGAGCACCACCCCAACGCGTTCGATCGCGGCCGTGATTCCGTCGCCGGGACGGCCTTCGCGGACTTCGGCAATCAGCGCGGTCATGGCCTCACCCCAGGTGTGGTCGTCGGTGACCTTCAGGATCGCTTCGTCGGCGACGATCTCGGCGCGGCGCTCGGCCATCGAAAGATAGATGAGGATGCCGGTGCGCCCCGCGGTGCGGCGCTCGGCGGCGGCCTTGAACACCGTAACCGCACGCCGCCGGACCCGGCGGTGCTTGGTCGCGGCGGGAGTCAGCAACAACCGCAGCGGCATCCATTTGAGGATCAGCAACGCGACGGTGAACTTCAGTGCGGCGAAGAACATCAGCAACGTGAACAGCTGGCTGAGCGTCGGGTCGGGTGACCAGCCGCCGAACAGGAAATTGTACCACCAGACGAGCGCCGTCGGGCGCAAGGCCGCCCACGCCAATACGGCGAACAGCGGAATCAAAGCCCAGTGCAGCGCGACGTCGTGATAAGGATCGCTGATCGGGGTCGCGACGGCGACGATTTCGCCATTGCTGTTCGCTTCCGCTGCCGCGATCGCAGCGGAGACCTTCTGCCGGTCCGCGTCGGACAGCCGCATCACCATGAGCCCGAGGCTCCCCCTCCGCCGAAGGAGCCGCCACCGCCGGAGAAGCCGCCGCCTCCGCCCCAGCCGCCGCCTCCGCCGCCCCAGGACGACCCGCCGCCGCCCCAGCTGCTGCCGCGCGAACCGCGGCTAAGCTCGTTGAGGCCCCACAGCACGACCCATGGGCTGATGCCGCCGTGCCGACGGCGATAGCGCCGGCTGCCGGCGCGCCGGAACATCGAAAGCAGCACGAAGCCGATGATCATGAACCAGAAGATCGCGGGCAATGCGCTGCCGGCGGAATGCTGGCGCCGTTGCTGCGCCTGTTCGGCCGCGGCGACATTCTTCTGCGCTTCCGCCGGAGGCAGGCTCATCTGCTTGATGATCTGGTCGGAGCCCTCCTCGATGCCGCCACCATAATCGGGCGGGTTCTGCTTGAAGTGGGGCAGGATCGATTCGCGGATGATGACGCTGGACACGGCATCGGTGAGGAAGACGCGCGCACCGTACCCGGTTTCGATCCGCACCTTGTGCTCATTGGGCGCGACCAGCAGGATGACGCCGTCATCCTGCCCTTTTTGGCCGATGTTCCAGGTCCGGCCGAGGCGATAGCCATAATCCTCGATCGTCCAGCCCTCGAGGCTCGGCACGGTCGCGACCACGAACTGGCGCTTGGTCGACGCTTCCAGCGCTTCCGACTTGCTGGTCAGGTCGACGACCTGCGCGGGCGTCAGCAGGTGGGCATTGTCGACTACGCGACTGGTGAGCGGCGGGAAGGTCTGCGCCGCGACCGGTGTTGGGAGGAAAGTGAAATAGAGGGCGAGCAACCCAACCCATTTCGTCATTCCCGCGAAAGCGGGAATCCCGCTTTTCCGCCGGGAAGGCAGCGGGACCCCCGCCTGCGCGGGGGTGACGAAATGGGCGGTCACTTAAGCACTCAGCCGGCTGTGTTCGCGTTGAAGTCCACCTTCGGCGCGGTCTGCGCCCCGGCCGCGGCCTCGAACGGCACCTTCGGCTTGGCGCCGTAAAAGATCTTGGCGCCGATCGCGTCGGGGAAGGTCCGGATGCGGGTGTTATACTGGCGCACCGTCTCATTATAATCGCGACGGGCGACGAGGATCGAATTCTCGGTGCCCTCGAGCTGCGCCTGCAGCGTCAGGAAATTCTGGTTCGACTTGAGGTCGGGATAGGCCTCGAACGTCGCCAGCAGCCGGCCGAGCGAGCCGCCGAGCTGGTTCTGCGCGTCCTGGAACGCCTTCACCTTGGCCGGGTCACTGAGGTCGCTCGCATTGAGCTGGATGCTGGTCGCTTTCGCGCGCGCCTCGGTAACTTCGATCAGCACGCTCTTTTCCTGCTGGGCATAGCCCTTCACGGTCGCAACCAGGTTCGGGACCAGGTCGGCGCGGCGCTGATATTCGCTCTGCAGATTGCCCCAGGCGGCGTTTACTTGCTCCTCCGCGGTCGGGACGCTGTTGAGCCCGCAACCTGCAAGGCCGAGGACAAGGAGCACAGCGAAGATCGCTCGCTTAAGCGAAGCGGCGGGCGTCAGATAGGCAAGCGCGGTCATATCGAGTCCCCCTTTGGAGCGCGTTACGTGCGCGCATAAGTAGACGCACGGCCGGTCCGTTTCAATGCTGTCTTAATCCAGCAATACAGCACGGCGGACGCGCCCTTCCATTGGCGACGGAAACAGCGCTAGTGTCGCTCATCCGACGCGTGAGCGATGGGGGCAAGGATGCTGAAGGACTTCCGCGAATTCATCGCCAAGGGCAGCGTTCTCGACCTAGCGGTCGCGGTGATCATCGGCGCCGCGTTCGCGAAGATCATCGCCAGCCTGACCGACGACATCATCATGCCGATCGTCGGCAAGATCTTCGGCGGGCTCGATTTTTCGAGCCGTTTCACGCTGCTGGGGCCGGTACCGGCCGACTATCACGGGTCGATGACCGACTATGCGGCGCTGAAGAAGGCCGGCGCGCCGGTGCTCGGCTGGGGCGCGTTCCTGACCGAGGTGGTCAGCTTCGTCATCCTCGCCTTCATCATCTTCCTGATGGTGCGCTGGGCGACCAAGATGATGCGCAAGCGCGGCGAAGCGCCAGCCGGCCCGAGCGAGATCGAACTGCTGACCGAAATCAGGGACGAGCTGAAGAAGCGCTAAATTGGATCCCGGATCAGGTCCGGGATGACTCGCACGCGGTCACTTTGGCTTGCCGCTAAATCCCGCCTCGGCTCGGAGCGCGTCGCCGTCCATCAGCACGCCGTCGCTCATCACCTGGTCGACGTGGCGCAGGT
>JBDTZJ010000155.1:0-4171 GCA_040005255.1 Sphingomicrobium sp. | reverse complement strand
TGGCTTCCTCGCCGCGCTTCTGGTCACCGGCGTGGTCGCGGCAGTGCTGATCGCGCGCGGCGGCCGCCAGGCGGTCGGTGCGCCGGCACCCGCGGCAGACCTCCCCAACGGCGCCATGGTCGAGCGCTTCGATTCCTACATCTTTCGCACCCGCGCGTCTTTGCCGGCACCGGCCTTGGGCGAGCTCGATGCCATCGCTCAGCTCCTGCCCTCGCTTAAGCAAACCCTGTCGCGCCTCGAGACGCTCGACCCTGCGGCGCAGGATGCGCGGCGGCTGATGTCGATCCACCTGCCCGGTCTGATCGATCGCTATGAGCGCGTCCCGCCGGCGTACCGCGGAGAGCGCGACGGCGAGGGGAAGACGGTAGATCAGCGGCTGATCGAAGGACTCGCCGCCGGTCGTGCGGCGCTCGCCGAAGTATCGGAGCAGCTCGCCCGCGCCGACGTCGCCGCGCTCGAGACCCAGGGGCGCTTCATCCAGTCGCGCTATGGCGAGCAGGGCGTCGCAAACGAGGACGCGCCGAGCACATAAGCTTGCGTGCGCGAGCAGCGCCGCTCATGATAATGTTGGATTAACCGCGGCTGGAGCTGACGGGGATGCAGCTTGCCCTGCCCAATGCTGGCCAGGCGCCGAGAGGCGGATTGCGGCTGCCGCCGTGCGTCCCGCCGTTCAACACCCTCACCTACCGCCTGTTCACCGCGGTTTGGATGATCGCCTTCGCGCTCGCCCTGGTCGGTCCGCTTGCCGGGCTCTACGAGCGCTATCACGAGCGCGGAAACAACAGCCAGCTGTTGCTCGGCAGCCGCGCCGGCTTCGCAGTGTCGCCACGCGACGCGACGCTCGTGCGCTTTACGGTGGGCCCGCAGGCGGCCAGCGCCGGCGTCATGCCGGGCGATCACATCGTCGCCATTTACGGGCTCGCGTTGCCGCCCAGCATGCCCGTCAACGAGCAAGCGCTCGCCGAGCACGCCAACGACCCTGCCTATATCGCGCTCGGCAACCTGTTGTTCGGCACCGATAGCGCCGAGGTCCCGCTCACCGTCCGCGATCCCGACGGGCGGTTGCGCGACATCATTGTCACCACCGGCGACAATCATATCGATGACGGCGCGCGCGCACTCGGCATCTCGCCCAAATGGCTGAACTTCATCGACCTGCTGCACGTCCTCGCCTACCCGTTCCTGCTGTGGGCGGCATGGATGCTGCATCACCGCAACGCGCGCGACGCGGTCAGCTCGATCCTTTCCCTGGCGGTGCTGCTGACGATTGCCGCCGAGCAGCCCGCATCGATGGTCCTCGCCTCAGTCGGGGTTCCGCGCTCGCTCAACGTGGCGATGTTCGACCTCGGCAATGTGCTGCTTCTCACCGGAATCTTGCTGTTCCCGCATGGCAGCCTGTCATGGCTGCGAGTGGCGCTCATGGCGGCTCTGCCGATTTTGATGTTCCTCCAGGGCACGCTCTACCAGACCTTCTTCATCTGCTTCATGATTATCGCCGTCCTGTCGCTGCTCAGAACGCTGCGGCTGACCGAATCGGCCGATCAGCGGCAGCAAATCCGCTGGGCGCTGCTCGGCATCACCGGCTATGCGGTGCTGCGCTGCATCTCGATCGTCGGCGACTATCTAAAATGGTCCACGCACAGCTTTGGCCAGCAACTGCTGGTCGAAATCTTGGCCGGCATCAGCTTCGCGTTGGCGGTGCTGGTGCTGCAGGTCGGGCTGCTCGTCGCGCTCGTCCGCTACCGGCTGTACGATGCCGAGTTCGTGATCAGCCGCTCGGCCAACGTGGCGCTGATCACCCTTGCGGTGGCGGCGATCTTCGCCGGCACTGCCGATGGCCTCAAGCAGATCATCTACAATTATTACGGCAACACCAGCAGCGAAGGCCCGATCATCTTCGCCGCCGCTTTGTCGACCGTGTTGGTCAATCCGATCCAGGAGCGGGTGCAGCGCTGGTCCGAGAAACGCTTCCAGAAGAACCTGTTCCTGTTGCGCGACGACCTGCCCGAGGTCGCGCGCGACATGCGCGAGACCGCCTCGCTCGGCGAAATGCTCGATGAAATCTTGGCCCGGGTCGATCGGGGCGTTCGCGCGGTGCGTAGTTCGGCGATCGTCAACGGCTGCGCGCTGCGCGCGAGGGGGCTATCAATCGATGACGTCGAAGCGTGGCGCATTGGCCGCTTCGCGCAGGACTACAAGACCGACATCTGCGAGCCGACCGACAAGCTGTTTCCGATCCGGGTCCCGCTGGTGCCGAGCTCGGACGATGAAGAACCGATCGGCTATCTCCTCGTTGGCCCGCGACCGGACGGCTCGATCCCAAGCCGCGACGAACAAAAGGCGCTGGCAGAGGTGCAGGAGTCGATCGCCCGCGCCATTCGCACGGTGATCAAGCGCGAGGCACGTGAGCTACAGGTTTCCGAACTGATTGCCGACAATGCGCGCCGGATCGAGGAGCTCGAGGCGCTGTTGTCCGGGAGGCCGCTGGCCTCAGGGCGGCCTCGGCCCCGGACTGCCTGACGCCGACGACACCGCCGTCGTTATATTTCAATTGATTGACCCCGTTCAAAACGAAGCATAACTCGTTGCCAAAGCGACACTGAAATCCGACTCGGCCGCTCGCCCGATGGGCTGCGGGAATTCGATTGTGGGCGAATACCAAACGAGGAGCTGGAAGATGCGTGCGAAGGCAATGCTGTGGGGCGCAGCAATCGCGAGCGCCTTAAGTTCGACACCGGCTCTGGCCAATGTGGTGGTGGTGAAGTCGCTTGGACCTTCGGCGAAGGCCTATCCACCGGGCAGGACGCTTTCTGAAAGCGCGAAGATCAGCCTCCAGGGCGGCGACGTCCTGACGGTGCTTGGTCCGGCGAGCGCCCAGACCCTCCGCGGACCGGGCAGCTTCGACGCCAAGCAGGTCGCGCTCGCTTCGGCGGCCGGCCAACGAGGCCGCTTCGGCGCCCTTCGCGCTGCCGAGGTGGCGCATAACCCGAGCATCTGGGACATTGATGCCAGCCAAAGCGGCAAGATTTGCGTTAGCGACGCGTCGAAGCTCCAGCTGTGGCGACCGGACAGCGAGACTCCGGCGACGATCCAGATTCGATCGGCCGACGGCAAGAGCCAGGATCTCAGCTGGGCAGCGGGCAGTTCGCTGACAGCCTGGCCGGCGGCCATGCCGATCAAGAATGGCGCCAGCTACCAAGTCGAATGGCCCGATACCGGCGAGAAGAGCAGCCTCAACTTCGTCACGGTACCCGGCACCCCGGGGGACCTGGTCGGCGCCGCGCAGGTGCTGATCGAAAACGGCTGCCAGAAGCAGCTCGACCTGCTTGTCGAGAGCGCGAGCAAGAACGGGAAGTAAGCGCACAGTGCATGCCGGGGGCATGCGCGAGCACTTACTGTTAGCCGATCACCTTCGCCGTTCTGAGGCGCTCGACCTCTTGGGGTTCGAGGCCCAGGGCCGCGAGGACATCCACGGTATGTTCCCCGAGCGCGGGTGGCGGAAGGTCGCTGTCGGCGCGGTCGCCGTCGAGCCGGACGGGTGACCCGACCAGCGGCACGCCGGCGATGGTGCGGATCATGCGGCGATGCTGTGCCTGCACATCGGCAAGCGCCTGCGTGATCGAATTGATCGGACCCGCGGGGATGCCCGCGATCTCCAGCTGATCGAGCCATTCCGCGGCGGGCTTGCCACGGATCGCCTCGCTCACCAGCCAAACGATTTCACCGCGGTTCGCGACCCGGGCCTCGTTGGTCGCGAATCGTCGGTCGCTTGCCCATTCGGCGTGACCGCAGATCTCGGCCAGCCGCGCGAACTGACGATCGTTGCCAACCGCGATGATGATCGGCTGATCGGCCGCGTCGAACGGCTGATAGGGCACGATATTGGGATGCGTGTTGCCCTGGCGCGGCGGGTCCTTGCCCGAGATCAGCGCATTCTCCGCCTGGTTGGCAAGCATCGCCAGCTGCGTGTCGAACAAGGCGAGGTCGAGATGCGCCCCCTGCCCTGTCTTCTCGCGCCCGAACAGCGCGGCGACGATCGCGACGCAAGTGTACATGCCGGTGAACAGGTCGGCGACGGCGACGCCGGCGCGCATCGGCCCGCCGCCCGGCTCGCCATCGGGCAAGCCGGTGACGCTCATCATCCCGCCCATGCCCTGGATGATGAAGTCGT
>JBDTZJ010000154.1:0-4226 GCA_040005255.1 Sphingomicrobium sp. | reverse complement strand
TACGGCGCCGGCGGCCATCGACCAGGCGAGAAGCGGGAACAAGGGATAGCGGCGGATCTCGGGGCGCGCCTGGGTGACATTGGCGATTGCCGCACCGATCATGCCGAACAGGGTCAGGGCAATGCCGGCGGCGATCTGGCGGCCGTCGGCGGGATGTTCGCGAATCTCGTGGACGAACAGCAGGACGATGCCGGTAACCGCAACCAGCGAGCTCCAGGCAAAGCGGCGGCTCGGCCGGTGGCCGAGCATCAGCCAGCCGAGCAGGGTCGCCGGAATCAGCAGCAGCGCGAACACGGTCGCAACCACGCCTGAGGTAATGTGGCGCTCGGCGAGATAGACCGCGTTGAAGTTGATGCAGAATTGGGTGAAGCCGAGGAAGGCCGCGGCGAGCAGGCCCTTGCGGCCCAATCTCAAATCGTCGCCCTTCCAGACCGCGAGCGCGGCCATCGCCAGCGCGGCGATGACGAAGCGGTAGGTCACCGACCATTGCGGCGGGACCGTGCCGAGCTGGCCGCGAATGACGATCCAGGTCGAGCCCCAGATAGCCGTGAAGATGATGAACGGAATCACCACCGAGCCCGCACCGGGCTCGGCGTGCCGTTCGCCAGGCGTGATCCCGGGATGCGCCTTCACTTCTGCCTGGCTATCCGACAAGGGCGTCGCGCCGCCAATCAATCGCCGGGCCGCGACGATAAGCGGGGCTTATGCGGCGCGTCAGAGCTGGGCGAGTACGTCAGCGAGGCGGTCGAGCGCTTCGCCTTGCGCGTCCCAGCTGGTGACGAAGCGGATCTCGCCCGGACCCCAGTCGTAAAAGTCGAAACCCTGTGCTCGAAGGCGTTCCGCTTCGTCGGCCGAAACGCGGATGAAAATCTCGTTTGCCTCGACCGGATGGATCAACCGTTGCGTCGCGGCGTTGGCGAGCGTCTGCGCGGCGGCATTGGCTGCCCGCGCATTGTCGAGCCACAGGCCGTCCTCGAGCAAAGCGAGGATCTGCGCGGCGAGGAACCGGCCCTTGGACAGCAAATGCCCGGCGCGCTTGCGGCGGACCGCGATCTCGTCGGCAAGCTCGGTTCGGAAGAGGATCAAGGCTTCGGCGCTCATCCCGCCGTTTTTGACGAAGCCGAACGACATCGCGTCGACTCCGGCACGCCAGCTGAGGTCCGCGAGGCTGTCGCCGCTGCCGGCGACCGCATTGGCGATCCGCGCTCCGTCAAGGTGGAAGGCAAGGCCGCGCTGCTTCGCGAATTGGCCCAGTGCCGCGACCTCGGAAGCTCCGTAGATCATCCCATATTCGGTCGCGTTGGTGATCGAGAGCGCGGCGGGCTGGACCTGGTGCACGTCCTTGCGAATGAGGTCGCAGGCGGCGGCCGCCGCGTCGACACTGATCTTGGCGCCCGCTCCGCCGAGCAGGATCAGCTTCGCGCCCCCCGTGAAGAACCCCGGAGCGCCGGCCTCGTCGACCTCGATATGCGCATCCTTGTGGCACAAGATGCCGCCGTACGGCGGGCACAAGGCCGCGAGCGCGAGGCAGTTGGCAGCGGTGCCGGTCGTCACCCAGAAGGCGCGGACCTCGGTTCCGAACAGGTCCGAGAAAGCGCCGTCGAGCCGCTGGCTCCAATCATCGCCGTCATAGGCGGTGTCGAGCCGGTTGGCGGCGGCTATGGCCTCCATCACCTTGGGGTGCACCGGCGCCGCATTGTCGGAGAAAAATCGCATGCCCGCGGTTCCCAAGCCCAATCGGTCTCGTATGGCAAGCCGCGGGTGATAGGTTCGGGAGCTGAGTCGGCGGAGGAATCCGGATGAGCGATCAATATGATGCAGCGGCGATCATGGGCGGGCTTTACGGCGACGGCATCATCGGCCTCAAAGGCGCCTTCAAGCCCGACTTCGCGGACACGCTCTACGAGGACATGATCGCGCTGTTCGAGGAAGCGCGTCAGATCCCCGGCGGCGCGTTGCCGCGCGGCCCCGAGCGCTGGTACGTCGAGACCCAGCCCGAGCGCATCCGCGGCTTCGTCGAAATCGCCACCCATCCGTGGTTCGTCGCGGTGTGCGAGGCGGTTCTGACCAAGGACTATCGGATCGTCGAGGTCGGCTTCGACATCCCCTTCCCTGGCGCGGCCGACCAGCCATGGCACCGCGACTTCAAGGCGCCCGACGCGACCATAAAAGGGCGCCGGCTCGACAGCCTCGCCTTCAACCTCACGGCAGTCGACACGCGCCTCGAGCACGGCCCGCTCGAGATCGCGCTCGGGACGCAATGGGACGACATCCCCGACGCCAGGGACGACATGTTCCCCGACAAGTCGCTGTGGGAGCGCTACATTGGGCGCGCCGTGCAGAAACTGCCCCAGCGCGGGGATATTTCGGCCCGCTCGGCGCTGACCATCCACCGCGGCACCGCCAACCGATCGAACGAAGCGCGGCCGGTGCTGGTCGTCGCGGCCGATGCGCCCGACGGCACCAATGCCAACCACCACGACCTGCAGGTGACGCGGGGCTATTTCGACAGCCTGCCGGCGCAAGTGCGGGACCATCTCACCTGCCGCATTGCCGACCGGCTAGAGCCAATCATCCAGCACCACGTGATCGAGGGGCTGCTCGAGCCCGACTACGGCTGATCCTCAGGGTCCTTGGCGACGTCGGTCAGCTCGCGCGCCTGCGCCTTGCGACGGCGGAGGTTCTCGCGGAGCGCGGCCGCCAGCCGCTCATCGCGCTGTTTGTCCTTGTCAGCCATGCCGAGGGAATGACGACCCGGGCGCGGGCTCGCAAGCGGGTTGACGCGCATCGCCCGCCGTCATAGGCGCGCCACTCCGCTGGAAATGTGCTGCCGTAGCTCAGTGGTAGAGCGCATCCTTGGTAAGGCTGAGGTCGTGAGTTCAATCCTCACCGGCAGCACCATCGTCCCCTGCAGCTGATCCGGGGGATCAGCCAAGCCGAAAAACAACGATGCTTAGGCGTCGCGGTCGCGCAGCGGCTTCTCGCCGAGCGCGCTCTCGATCCCGCCGGCAACAGCGTCGCCGATCCAGATGATGGCGCCGAGGAGAAGCACGGCGAGGGCAAGCATGAGCGCGGTAGTCACGATTCGATTCTCCGTGATTTCCTTTTACCGGCAATGGATTAAACGCGCAATTAATAGCAGGTGACGGTTCTGTCACATTGTGGGACGGATTCAGCGGGGACGGTTCTCGGTCCCCTTCCCGGCCGTGATGAACAAAGCGACGACCGGCTCATCCGCGTCGGCGGTGTGCCAGGCACCGCGCGGATTGATCGCATATTCGCCCGGGCCGAGCTCGTGCGACTGCTTCGACCCGTCGGGAAGCTCCTGGTGCAGAATCATATGGCCCTGCAGACAGCACACGACCTCCTCGCCGGAGGGGTGGACCTCCCAGCTCGTCCAAGGCGCGTCGAAGCGGTACATGGCGACGATCCGGCCTTCGTCGAGATCGTCGGCATGCCGCTCGCCATAGGCCTCGTACCATTCGAACCCCGTGAACTCCGGCTCGGCGAGAGCGGTCGCACCCTTCCCGAGATGGATCGGGTAGTCGAACAGGGACGTCCCCTGCATGGCGGTCCTCCCGCTTATTCGCTCTTCATGATGAAGGCGTTGAGCTTGTTGCCATCCGGATCGCGGAAATAGCCGGCGTAGAAGCCTCCCCCGCGGTCGCCCGGAGGACCTTCGCAGGTCCCGCCATTGGCCAAAGCAACGTCATAGAGCCGCTGCACCTGCGCCTTATCCTTGCCCTCAAGCGCGACCATCACGCCGTTGCCGACGGTCGCGGTGTTGCCGTCGAACGGCTTGGTGAGGCCGATGCCCGCCCCACCGCCCGGCTTGCCCCAGGCGATGAACTGCTCATTTTCCATCATCCGGCCGACGCCCAGTTCGCCGCACAAAGCGTCATAGAATTTGGCCGACTTCTCCCGGTCGTTGGTACCGAGCGTCACATAGCCGATCATCTTGTCCTCCTGTTGAGTCGGATGGAGAACATTAGGGGAACAACGCTGCTCGATCAATCGCCAATCGGCGCGCAAGCCTGCTGTAGCCAGGCGAGGTCGGCGCCGGAGAGTGAGGGGCCGATCCGCGCGAGGACATGCGCGTGGTAACAGTTGAGCCAGGCGATTTCCTCGGGCTCGAGCATCTCGACGTCGATCAGGCGGCGGTCGATCGGAGCGAAGGTCAGCGTCTCGAAGCCGAGCATCTCCTTCTCCGCGCCCTCGATCTCGCG
>JBDTZJ010000025.1:0-14419 GCA_040005255.1 Sphingomicrobium sp. | reverse complement strand
GCGGGCATCTTGAGTTCGATCGGCATGGCAGGCGTGTCCTGAAAGGCTCGCGCGGCTCAAAGCCAATGCGGCGGGTCCGGTCAAGTCCGCGCCGAAACTCTAGTCGGCAGCTTGCACTTGTCGGCGCATTGCCGCAGCACATGTCCCTGAATGGGGGCCGAGGCCAAACGCACGTATCTGGTTGTCATCGACGACAGCGCGGAATCGCGCGTCGCGTTGCGCTTTGCCGCCCGCCGCGCCGCCAAGACCGGCGGAACGATCGAAGTGCTTGGAATCGTCGAGCCGCAGGACTTCGTTCAGTTCGGGGGGGTGCAGACCGCGATCGAGGAGGAGCAAAGGCTGAGGATCGAAGGCGTGGTCAGCTCCGCAATCGGCGAAACCCTCGACGAATGCGGGATGCAGCCCAACATCATCATTCGCCAGGGCGAAGCGGTGAAAAGCGTGCGCGAATATCTCGAAGGGCGCGACGAAGTGGCGGCCCTGGTGTTGGGCGCCGCGCCGAGCGGCTCCCCGGGGCCGCTCGTCGTCAGTTTCACGGGCCACGACGCGGGACTGCTACCCTGTCCGGTGATGATCATCCCCGGCTCGCTGAGCGACGAGCGGCTGGAGCAGCTGAGCTGACGGCCTAAAGAGCCCGCGACAGAATCTCGCCCAGCTTCACCACCCCAGCCTCGTCTTCCTCCGTGAATCGGGCGGCTTTCGGGCTGTCGATGTCGAGCACGCCGAGGACCTCGCCGTCGCGGATCAGCGGCACGACGATCTCGCTGTTCGACGCGCTGTCGCAGGCGATGTGGCCGGGGAACGCGTGGACGTCTTCGACGCGCTGGACCTGCCGGCTCTTCGCCGCGGCCCCGCACACGCCTTGGTCGAAGGTCATGCGTATGCAGGCCGGGCGGCCCTGGAACGGGCCAAGCACCAGCTCAGGTCCATTCTCGCCGGCGACATTTCGGTAGAACCCGACCCAATTCACGTCGGGTAGCGTTTCGTAGATGAGCGCCGAAGCATTGGCCATGTTCGCGATCGCGTCCGGTTCCCCGGCTACCAGCCCCTCGAGGGCCGAGGCGAGGTCGCGGTACATGACGGCTTTGTCGTCGGCATCGATCCTGAAGTCGTAGCTCAATCGAACGTCACCTTTCCACGCGCCTGTTTGACGCCGCTGCGCTGGCGCTTCTGCTCAACCCGCTTGGCTTTCGTCGCCTTGCTCGGCCGCGTGGCTTTGCGCTTGCGCGGCGCGATATGGGCTTGAGCGATCATTTCCGCCACCCGGGCCCGCGCGTCGGCCCGGTTCGCCTCCTGGGTGCGGAAGCGCCGAGCAGTGATCAGCAATTCGCCCGCGCTGGTCACGCGGCTTCCGCCGATCCGCTTCAGCCGCTCATAGGTGTCGGGGTGCAGCCCGAGCTTGAACAGGTCGACCCGCAGCTGGACCGCGGTCGCGACCTTGTTGACGTTCTGCCCGCCTGGGCCCGTCGCGGCGAGGAAGGTCTCGCTGAGCGCGTGCTCGGGTATGTTCACCTCGTCAGACTGCATCGCGCCATTCGGCGAAAGTGTCGGGCAACGATGCAGTGACGTCGATCACGGCCTTGGCCAAGCGCGGCACGACCAGCCGCGAGGCGTGGAGCAGCATCGGGCCGCCGGGCACACCGTAGACGCGGTCGCCGACGATGCCGCGGCCGAACGCCGCGCGCGCGTGGGCGCGGATTTGGTGCGTCCGCCCGGTCAGCGGACGAAACTCGACCAAAGTGGAGCCGTCGCGGACAACCAACCGCCGCCAGCGCGTTATCGCTTCGAGGCCATGATCATCCGCGACCATCTTCCAGCCCGGCCTCTCGCTCGACACTTTGGCGAGCGGCATGTCGATCACCCCCTGCTCTTCCACGATTTCGCTCGCCACGACCGCAAGATAATATTTTTCCACCGCATGCGTCTCGAACGCCTGCTGGAAGGCCGCGCGGGCCTTGGCCGTCCGGGCGAACAGCAGGCAGCCGCTGGTGTCGGTGTCGAGCCGGTGCATCGCCGTCGGCGGCCGCTGGAAGCCGCATTTGAGCTCGCCGATCCGCGCCGCGATGCTCTCGCCGCCGCGCCGCGGCGCATCAACCGGGAGGCCGGCGGCCTTGTCGAGCACCAGCGCCTCGGCGTCGATGAACAATATGCGGTCGGAAAGCATGGCGTGCCTTAGCGCCTGTGGACGACTTTGTGACTCCTTTGCAACGAATCTAGGGAATCCAGCGTGTTAGGAAATATTAACCTTTTCCCTTCAGACCTCGAATGGTTAATGGAAGCTTCAAGGCCCTTAAGAGCGATTTACGTTCTGGGCCTCGGACGGGGGAACCAGCAATGCGCGTGCTGCTGATTGAGGACGAGCCGACGACGGCCAAGAGCATCGAGCTGATGCTCGGCACCGAAGGCTTCAACGTCTACACCACCGATCTTGGCGAAGAGGGCCTCGATCTCGGCAAGCTCTACGATTACGACATCATCCTTCTCGACCTCAACCTGCCCGACATGCACGGCTATGACGTGCTCAAGAAGCTGCGGGTGGCCAAGGTCTCAACTCCGGTCCTGATCCTGTCGGGCATCGGCGAGATGGATTCCAAGGTCCGCGCGCTGGGCTTCGGCGCCGACGATTATGTCACCAAGCCATTCCACCGCGACGAGCTGGTCGCGCGCATCCACGCGATCGTGCGCCGCTCGAAAGGCCATTCGCAATCGGTCATCCGCACCGGCAAGCTCGCCGTGAACCTCGACGCCAAGACGGTCGAGGTCGACGGCTCGCGCGTGCACCTGACCGGCAAGGAATATGCGATGCTGGAGCTGCTCTCGCTCCGCAAGGGCACGACGCTGACCAAGGAGATGTTCTTGAACCATCTCTATGGCGGCATGGACGAGCCCGAATTGAAGATCATCGACGTGTTCATCTGCAAGCTCAGGAAGAAGCTTTCGCTGGCTTGCGGCGGCGCCAATTACATCGAGACGGTCTGGGGCCGCGGCTATGTGCTGCGCGAGGCCGAGGAAGACGAAGAGATTCCACCGCAGGTCGCGGTCGCTTAAACGAGAACGCAGCCACGCTGGGGGCATGGCGAGTATTAGTTGTTCAACAGGGGCAACGGGGAGAAGGCGGGGCGCTTAAGGCGCTCCGCCTTGTTCTTAATTAGCCAAGTCTGCTGTCGTTCGTGTGGGCCGGCATCAGGTACGACCCGCGGAAAAGAAGAAGGGGCGGATGCCAACGGCACCCGCCCCTTTATTTTCCTAACTGCAGAGTGGCTGCAGCTTAGGCCGTCTGCAGGTTCACCGCGCTGGACTTTCCGCCCTTGCCGTTCTCAAGCTCGTAGGACAGGCGCTGCTCCTTTTCGAGCGTGCTCATCCCGGCCGCTTCGACGGCGGAAATGTGGACGAAGGCATCGTTGCCGCCGGCCTCATTCGTAATGAAGCCGTAGCCCTTGGCGTTGTCGAAAAATTTCACTGTGCCGATTGGCATAACTAATTCCTTCTTTTGACGAAAACCGGAAATCGGTCCTCGTGATGCTAAGAAGCGAAAGAGGGAAAAAGAAGCCGCAAAGCGTCGAAGATCCGTCAATTGACGACTGTAGCGAGCCTAATATGGGCACTACGCACGCCGAATGATAGGCGTACTGAGCTTTATTCGGTGGAAACCTCATTTTTGGTGGCTCCCGGCGTCTCTCCGCGATGAGGGCATCCCGGCCAGCAGCAAGGGCGGCGCTTGCCATCCGTCAGGTTTGAGCAACCCCAGTCGATCCGCTTACGCCGTGTCTCCGACTTCTTCGCGGATTCGATCCAGCAGATCCATTCATTGCGGGCCAGCGGCGTAATATCTTCCCAAGTCGCCAGTGCTTCCGGGTGGAGTTTCAACGCCTCCTGCAAATCTCCGGGAAGGTCATGGACGACGGCGCCTGGGATGTGTGTCTCGTCAGCCATAGGGCCTTGTCGCAGCGGCGGTCTGTGTCTGCAACGGGTGGGAAACGGACGCTAAACTAAGGTGGCGCTTACGCCTCGATCAGCAGGCGCTTGCGGTCGCGGCGGGTCGGCAGCGCGAGCGGCTCTTCGAGGGGCAAGTCGCCCTGCAGCTCGTCCATCCGCCGCCAGCCGTCGCGGCCGAGCCGCTCCAGGGGCCTGAACCCGGTCTTGTAGGCCATGCGGTTGGAGCCTTCGACCCAATAGCCGAGATAGACATACGGCAGGCCGGCGCGCGCGGCGCGGATGATGTGATCGAGGATGATGTAGGTGCCCAGGCCCTTCCTCGCGTCGGGCCCGACATCGAAAAAGCTGTAGATCATGCTGAGGCCATCGGCCTGCTGGTCGCTGAGGCAGGCGCCGACCAGCTTGCCGGGCCGGCCGTCGACCGACGGCTCGCGATATTCGATGACGTAGGTGCGGACCGGCGTCTGCTCGACCATGTCGGCAAAGTCGCTCTCGTCCATCTCGGCCATGCCCCCACCGGGGTGGCGCACCGCCAGGTAGCGGCGCAGCAGCTGATATTGCTCGTCGGTGGTCCACGGCTTGCACGCGCTGACTTCGAGGTCGGCATGGCGGCGGAGTATCTTGCGCTGGGTCCCACTGGCCTCAAACTCGGCGGCAAGGACGCGGACCGAGACGCAGGCCGAGCATTCGATGCAGCTGGGACGGTAGGCGACCGACTGGCTGCGGCGGAAGCCGATCCGGCCGAGCGCTTCATTGAGCTCACTGGCGTGACGCCCGCTGAGCTCAGTGAACACCTTCCGCTCGACCTTGCCCGGCAAATACGGGCACGGGCTCGGATTCGTCACAAAGAATTTCGGGAAGCGAAAAGGTGCGCTCAACCCCCGGTGCCTCGCTCAAATGGTTTCTGGACTCTTTATGCGGCCGGTAAACGCCGAAGAAAAGACTTGGGGCGCGCCAATTTTGATTAACGGCGGCACCTGTCCCTCGTAGGGACAGCCAAAGGCGGCGAACCCTACGTAGGAATCAGTCGAGCGAGGCGCGTTCGACGCGAAAGCCGGCAGCCTCGAGTCGCGCCACGACATCGTCGATCGACTGGGGATCGCGCGCCTCGCATTCGACCTCGATCATCGTGTCCTTGGCCGGCAGCCGGGTGAAGATCCGGCTGTGGTTGATCTCAATGACGTTGACGCCCGCTTCATAGACCTTGGCGGTGATCGCGGCGAGCGCGCCGGGCTGGTCGTGCGCAGCAACATGGAGCCGGGCGATGCGGCCCTGGCGGACGAGGTCGCGGACCAGGACGTTGGCGAGCAGGTGGGTGTCAATATTGCCGCCGCAGAGCAGAGTCGCGACCTTCTTGCCCTTGTAGCGCTCGGGCTCGGAGAGCATCGCCGCGAGGCCCGCCGCCCCTGCCCCCTCGACGACCGTTTTCTCGATCCCGACGAGCATGGCGACGGCGCGCTCGAGGTTGCGCTCGGACACCAGGACCACGTCGTTGGCGTATTCGGCGAGGATACGCGACGTCAGCTCGCCCGGATGCTTGACGGCAATGCCCTCGGCGAGCGTGTCGCCGCCCAGCGGCATCTGGCAATGCTGGATCGCGCATTTCATCGACGGATAAAGCTCGGCCTCGACGCCGATGAGCTCGATGTCCGGCTTCACCGCGCGCGCCGCGATCGACACGCCCGACATCAGCCCGCCGCCGCCGATCGGCACGACGATCGTGTCGAGGTCCGGCGCATCCTCGAGCATTTCGAGCCCAACCGTCCCCGCCCCCGCAATGATCTGCGGGTCGTCGAAGGCGTGGATGAAGACATAGCCGTTCTCGAGCGCGAGCTCGCGCGCCCGGGCGAAGGCGTCGTCGACGATCTTGCCGTAGAGCACGACCGTCGCGCCGTGGCCCGCGGTTTGGGTCACTTTCACCGTCGGGGTCGACTCGGGCATGACGATCGTTGCCGGGATGCCGAGCCGCTTGGCATGATAGGCGACGGCCTGTGCATGGTTGCCGGCCGATGCCGCGATCACGCCCCGCGCGCGCTCCTCCGCCGACAATTGGAGCAACTTGTTGAGCGCGCCGCGTTCCTTGTAGGCGGCGGTGAATTGCAGGTTCTCGAATTTCAGCCAGACCTCGGCACCGATGAACTCCGACAGGGTCCGGCTGACGAGCATCGGCGTTCGGATGACAGCGTCCTCGATGCGCTTTGTTGCTGCGCGAATGTCGTCAATCGTCGGGGGTTGAAGCATTGGGGCGCGGCGTAGCGGTTCACTTGGCCTCCGACAATGCTATGCCGCGCCCATGAAAAGACCTCTTCTCGCACTTGCCGCAGCACTGCTTGCTACGGCGGCCAATGCCGACACGCTCGTCAGCAACATCAACGGCATCCAGGTCGGGCCAGACGGGAAGCTGCAGCACTTCCGAGCGTTGACCATCGGCAACGACGGGAAAATCCGGCAGGTCCCGGAGCATCCCGAACTCGTCCGGCTGGCCGGGATCACGAACACCATCGACGGCCAGGGCCGGACCTTGCTTCCGGGCCTCATCGACGCGCACGGCCATGTTCTCGGATTAGGCTTCAGCGCTCTTCAGCTGGACCTCACCTACACCGGCTCGATTTTCGATGTTCAACACAGCCTCGAAAGATACGCGGCGGCGCGACCAAAACTTGCTTGGATTACTGGCCGGGGATGGAACCAAGAACTCTGGCCCGACAAGAAATTTCCGACCGCGGCGGACTTGGACTCGGTCGTCAGCGACCGCCCGGTGGTGTTAGAACGCGTTGATGGCCATGCTGTGGTCGCCAACACCGCTGCGCTGAGAGCTGCTGGAATTACTTCCGCAACCAAGGATCCCGTTGGCGGCAAGATCGAACGCGATTCGATCGGCAATCCAACTGGCCTACTTGTTGACGCCGCCACGGAACTCGTGGCGACGAAAGTCCCCGCCCCGACCACGCGCCAGCGCGATCAGGCGCTTGAAGAAGCACAGCGAGAGCTGCTTGCAGTCGGCGTGACCGGCGTGGGATCGATGAGCGCGTCGCTTGGCGCCTGGGACGCGATGATGCGCGCCGGCCAGGCCAAACGCCTCAACGTGCGGCTCATGGTCTATGCGGACGGGCTGGCGCCGTTGAAGGCCGTTCCGCATCCGACGCCCTGGCTCTACGGCGACCGGCTGCGGATGGTCGGTGTCAAAATCTACGCCGACGGCGCGCTCGGCTCGCGCGGTGCGTGGCTCAAGCAGCCCTATTCCGACAAGCCCGACACGCGCGGGCTGCAGTTCCATTCCGACGCCGAATATCTGGCGATGGCCGATGCCGCGGCGGCGCGCGGCTTCCAGATTGCGACGCATGCCATCGGCGATGCGGCCAACGCCCAGGTCATCGGCGCCTATGAGCAGCTGTCGAAGAAGTACGGCCGCGACCGCCGCTGGCGCATCGAGCATTTCCAGATCGCCGACCCGGCGGACATTCCGCGGCTCGCGCCCGCCGGGATCATCGCCTCGATGCAGCCGACGCACCAGACCAGCGATCGGCTGATGGCCGAAGCCCGGCTCGGGCCGAACCGGCTCGCCGGCGCTTATGCCTGGCAGAGCGTGCTGAAGAACGGCGCGGGCCTCGCCTTCGGGACAGACTTCCCGGTCGAATCGCCCAATCCTTTCCCCGGCCTTGCGGCAGCGATCAGCCGGCAGGACATGAACGGCCAACCGCCGGGCGGCTGGATCCCGAGCGAGCGGCTGACGCTGGGGCAAGCGCTTGAGGCCTATACCCGCGGCGCGGCTTATGCCGGCTTCGCCGAGGACAGGATCGGCGCGCTCGAACCGGGCAAATGGGCCGATTTCATCTTTATCGACCGCGACCCGACCAAGATTGACGCGCAATCGCTTGGCAGAACGCAGGTTTTGGAAACCTGGGTCGGCGGCAGAATGGTCTGGAGCCGCGCCCCTAGCGTTTCACGGCCTGAGCGCGGCCAATGAGCGTCGCCGGCGTGAGCACCTGCGGCAGCTCTTCCGGCGGCTTGCCCGGCGCGTACCACAAATAGAGCGGGACACCCGCCCGCCCGCGGCTTTCAAGGAAGCGCGTGATTGCAGGATCGCCGTTGGTCCAGTCCCCCGCGAGCACCGTCACGCCCGCCTGCCGGAAAGCGTCACGGACTTCCGAGCGATCGATCGCCGCGGCCTCGTTGACCTTGCAGGTCAGGCACCAATCGGCGGTGAAATAGACGAAGATTGGCCGGTGCTGCTGTGCGAGCGTTGCGACGCGCGCTTCGCTCCAGGGCTCGGCGCCGGCAACGGCGTGCGATGAATTGGTCCGCTGCGGCACGAGGGCGATCCCCACGGCGACCAACACCAGCGCCGCAAGCGCGCCGCCCCATGCGCCCGATTTGCCGCGCCGCTGGAGGCGTCCCGCCGCGAACGCCGCGAGCAATAAGCCGATGCTGACCACGGCCCCGATCAACAGCCCCCGGTCGCCGGTCTGCCGGTAGAGCAGCCACAAGGCTGCGACGGCGCTCGCCGCCATCGGGATCGCGAGGAAGTGCTTGAGCCGGTCCATCCAGCGGCCGGGCTTCGGCACCCAGCGTCGCAGCGCCGGAACGAAGGCGAGCCCAAGGAACGGCAAGCCAAGCCCGAAACCAAGCGCCGCGAAAACCGCTACGGAACCAGCGGGCGGGAGCAGGAGCGCCGTGCCAAGCGCCGCGCCCAGAAACGGACCGGCGCAGGGCGTCGCGATGAAGGCGGCGAGTGCGCCTGTGCCGAAGCTCCCCGCCGGCTGGGCGCGGCCGCCGAGCACCGGAAGCTCAAACAGGCCAAGCAGGTTCGCGGTAATCGCGACCGCCAGCAGCAACAGCAGCATGATCGTCCGCGGGTCCTGGAGCTGGAACGCCCATCCCGCCTCCGCTCCGGCGGCGCGGATGGCGAGCAGCACCGCGCCGAGCGCGCCGGTGCCGACGATTGTGCCGGCGACATAAGCGAGCGCGTCCGAACGCACCTCGCGCGCATTGCCCCCGGCACGCGACAGGTGAAGCGCCTTCAATGCCAGGATCGGAAAGACGCAGGGCATCAGGTTGAGCAGGATGCCCCCGGCAATTGCGCCGAGCACCGCGAATATCACAACCTTCCAGCCGAGCCCGCCAAGCGGAGTGCCGCCTTCGGGAACCGGGCCAGGGACGGCGTGGAACTCGAGCCCGCGGCCCTCGGTCGAAGCGAGGACGCCCGAGAATTGCTGCGGCGCGGTCTTCATTGCGAGCTCGGCGACGACCCAATCACCTGAGCGGCGAAACGACTGTGGCGCCTCGTAATCGACGACCTTGTCAGTGATCGGAAAGACGTAAGGCTCGCGGACGTCGACGCTGGCCGGAAGCGGGATGGCGACGCGTAACCTGTCGCCCGCGACTTCGAAATGGCCGACCGTCACCAGCGGCTGGGGCAAGGCGCGGCGCCATTGATCGAATTGGGCACGGTTAGGAGTGCCGCTGCCGACGGGCAGGTCGAGCGAAAGCTGTCCCTGCTCGGGCACGCAGACCTTGTCGGTGCAGGCGAGCCAGTGCGCATCGGCCCGGATCGGCACGGCGCCCTTTACGCCGGCCGGCACTTTCAGCCGCACGAGGACGGCATAATCGCGCTCGAACACGTAGTTCATCAGCCCGGCGACGGTCAGCCGCGTCGGCACCGGATAGCGCAGCGGCCCGGCGGCAAAGCCCTTGGGCAGCTGCCACTGCACGTCCATCGGCAGCCCCGCGTCGCCGGGATTGAGCCAATAGCCGTGCCAGCCGGGGTTGGTACGCATGTGGATCGCGAGCTCGACCTCACCGCCCGGCGGTGCGGGTCCCTCGGCAACGAGCTGCGGCTCGATCCCCCGGGCCTGGGCGAGCGCGGGCATCAGGAGCAGGGCTAGGAACAGGATCAACCGCCGCAACATCGTTACGGCGCTAGTCGGACACGCGCGGCTAGTCGAGGTTCGGGCGCAGCCAGCGCTCCGCCTGCTCGAGCGGGACGCCGCGGCGCACGGTATAATCGTCGAGCTGGTCGCGGCCGATGCGCGCGACGCCGAAATATTGGCTGTCGCGGTGGCCGAAATAGAAGCCGGATACGGCCGAGGTCGGAAGCATCGCGAAATTCTCGGTCAACGTCACCTCTCCCGGATTGCCGCCGAGCATCTCGAACAGCATGGGCTTGAGGCTGTGATCCGGGCAGGCCGGATAGCCCGGCGCCGGTCGAATGCCGTGGAATTTCTCGCGGATCAGGTCGGCGGTGGAGAAATGCTCCTCGGCATAGCCCCACAAGCGGTTGCGGACGGTCGCGTGAAGCACCTCGGCGAAGCTCTCCGCCAAGCGGTCGGCGAGCGCCTTCAGGAGGATGTCGTCATAATCGTCGATCGTCTGCTTGAACCGTTCGAGATGCGGCTCGAGCCCGTGGATTCCCACCGCGAAGCCGCCGATCCAGTCCTCGCCGTCGGGGTTGATGAAGTCGGCGAGGCAGAGGTTGGCGCGGCCTTCGCGCTTCTTCACCTGCTGGCGGAGAAAAGGCACGCGCGTCCAGTCGTTCCCGGCGAGCACGAGCACGTCGTCGCCCTCGCGCTTGCAACGCCACAGGCCGACGGTCGCCTTTGGCGTGACCCAGCGCTCGGCGATGATCTGGTCGAGCATCGCCTGTGCGTCCGTAAACAGGCTGGTTGCGCTCTCGCCGACCACCGGATCGTCGAGGATCGCAGGATAATTGCCGGCCAGCTCCCAGGCGCGGAAGAAGGGCGTCCAGTCGATCGACGCCTTGAGGTCCGCGAGCGGCCAGTCGCCGAAATGATGCAGTCCCGGATAATGCGGCGCGGGCGCCCGGCCCGACGGATCGAAGGCGAAGGCGTTGGCGCGCGCCTGCTCGAGGGTGGCGAGCTCGCTCTGCCCGCTGCGCTCGCGCGACTTGCGCAGCTTGTCGTAATCGTCCGCGGTCGAGGCGAGCAAGGGCTCGCGCTGGGTGTCCGAGACCAGCGACGAAGCGACTCCGACGGCGCGGCTGGCGTCGAGGACGTGGATAACCGGGCCTTCGTACGCCGGGTCGATGCGCAGCGCGGTGTGCGCCTTGCTCGTCGTCGCGCCGCCAATCAGCAGTGGGGTCTTCAGGCCCAGCCGCTGCATCTCGCCGGCGACCGTCACCATCTCGTCGAGCGATGGCGTAATCAGGCCGGACAGGCCGATCATGTCGGCATTGTTGTCGTTGGCGGATCTGAGAATGTCCTGCCACGGCACCATCACCCCGAGATCGATGACCTCGAAGCCGTTGCACTGCAGCACCACGCCGACGATGTTCTTGCCGATGTCGTGAACGTCGCCCTTGACCGTCGCCATGACGATCCGGCCCTTGCCCTGAGTCGCGCCGGTCTTCTCCTTCTCCGCCTCGATGAACGGGATGAGGTGCGCGACCGCGCGCTTCATCACGCGCGCCGACTTGACCACCTGCGGCAGGAACATCTTGCCCGACCCGAACAAGTCGCCGACGACGTTCATGCCGTCCATCAGCGGCCCTTCGATCACCTCGATCGGGCGCGGAGCCAATAAGCGGGCTTCTTCGGTGTCGTCGACGATGTGGGCGTCGATGCCCTTGACCAGGGCGTAGGACAGGCGCTCACCGACCGGCAGCGAGCGCCATTCGGCGAGTGCCTTTTCCGCTGCGGGATCGGTGCCCCTGAAACGCTCGGCCAACGTGACCAGCCGCTCGGTCGCATCGTCGCGGCGGTCGAAGATGACGTCCTCGCAAGCCTCGCGCAGCTCGGGGTCGATCGCGTCATAGACGTCGAGCTGGCCGGCGTTGACAATACCCATGTCCATGCCCGCAGGGATTGCGTGGTAGAGAAACACGCTGTGCATCGCCCGGCGCACCGGCTCGTTGCCGCGGAACGAGAAGCTGAGGTTCGACAGGCCGCCCGAGATGTGGGTTCCAGGGCAGCGGCGGCGGATCTCGCTCGCAGCCTCGATGAAGTCGATCGCGTAACGGCGATGCTCGTCGATGCCGGTCGCGACGGCGAAGATGTTCGGGTCGAACACGATATCACTCGGGTCGGTGCCGTCGGCGACGAGCAGGCGGTAGGCGCGCTCGCAGATCTCGACCTTGCGCTGGGCGGTGTCGGCCTGCCCGGTCTCGTCGAACGCCATCACGACCACCGCCGCGCCATAGGAACGGCACTTGCGCGCCAGCTCGAGGAACGGCCCCTCGCCTTCCTTCATGCTGATCGAATTGACGATCGGCTTGCCCGAGACGCATTTGAGCCCGGCCTCGATCACGCTCCACTTGGAACTGTCGATCATCACCGGCACCCGCGCGATGTCCGGCTCGGCGGCAATGCGCTTCAGGAAGATGGTCATCGCCTGCTCGCTGTCGAGCAGCGCCTCGTCGACGTTGACGTCGATGATCTGCGCCCCGTTCTCGACCTGGTCACGCGCGACCTCGACCGCCGCGTCATAATCGCCGGCGAGCACCAATTTCTTGAACCGGGACGAACCGGTGACATTGCAGCGCTCGCCAATGTTGACGAAACGCGCGCCGGCGCCGGCTTCATTCACGCGTGTCATCTCCATGGGTCAGGCGGCAATGAGCATCGGTTCGAGCCCGGCGAGCAAAGTACCCGAGCGAGCGGCCGGGACGGTGCGCGGCGTGCAATCGCGCACCGCCCCGGCAATGGCGGCGATGTGCAGGGGAGTCGTCCCGCAACAACCGCCGACGATGTTGACCAGGCCGTTCTCGGCCCAGTCGCGAACCTGCGTGGCGGTCTCATCCGCCGCCTCGTCATATTCGCCAAGCTCGTTGGGAAGCCCGGCGTTGGGATAGGCCAGCACCAGCGTATCGGCAGCGGCCGCGAGCGCCGTGAGATGCGGCCTTAGCTGCGCGGCGCCGAACGAGCAGTTGAGGCCGACCGTGACCGGACGGGCATGGCGCACGGAGGCCCAGAAGGCCTCGACCGTGTGCCCGGAGAGATTGCGCCCGCTAAGGTCGGTGAGGGTCATCGAGATCATCAGCGGCAGCTCGCGGCCGAGATCCTGCTCGGCTTCCAGCGTCGCCTTGATCGCCGCCTTGGCATTGAGAGTGTCGAAGATAGTTTCGACCAGGATGAAGTCGACGCCGCCGTCGACAAGCGCGTCGATCTGCTCACGATAGACGGCCTTGACCTGGTCGAAGTCGACTTCGCGGTACGCCGGGTCATTGACGTCGGGCGACAGCGACAGGGTCTTGTTGGTCGGGCCCAGCGCGCCCGCGACCCAACGCGGCCGTCCGTCCTTCGCCGAGAATGCATCGGCGACACCGCGCACGATCTCCGCCGACGCGCGGTTAATCCGGCCGACCAGCGCTTCGGCGCCATAATCCGCCTGGCTGATCGCATTGGCATTGAACGTATTGGTCGCCAGGATTTCGGCCCCTGCCTCAGCGAAGCTCTCGCAGATCGAGCGAACGATCTCGGGCTTGGTGATATTGAGGAGGTCGTTGTTGCCGCGCTGGTCCTTCATGAGGTCGAGCGGCCCGCAATAATCGGCGCCCTTCAGCTTCCGGTCCTGGATCGACGTGCCATAGGCGCCGTCCTTGATCAGGATGCGCTTCGCGGCTTCGGCGCGGAGGGATTGCGATGCAGTCATGGCGATATGTCCCTTTGGGCCCGCACGCCCAGCAAGTGGCAGATCGCGTAGCTGAGCTCCGCGCGATTGAGCGTGTAGAAATGGAAGTGGCGGACGCCGCCCGCGTAGAGCTGGCCGCACAGCTCGGCGGCGACCGTCGCCGCGATCAATTGCCGCGCGGCCGGCAAATCGTCGAGCCCTTCAAATAGATCATCGAGCCACTGCGGGATGGCGGCGCCGCAGGTCTGGGCGAAACGCCGCGTGGTCGCGACGTTCGACACCGGCAGGACGCCCGGAACGATCTCGGCGTCGATGCCGGCCGCCGCGGCGTCGTCGCGGAAGCGGAAGAAGCAATCGGGTGAGAAGAAGAATTGCGTAATCGCCCGGTCGGCACCGGCGTCCACCTTGCGCTTCAAATTCTCCAAGTCGAACTCGCGCGACGAGGAGTCCGGATGGACTTCGGGGTAGGCCGCGACGGAGATGTCGAAAGGCGCCACGCGCTTGAGGCCCGCAACCAGGTCTGCCGCGTTTTGATAACCGTCGGGGTGCGGCTGATACTTCGACCCGGGCTCGGGCGGATCGCCGCGCAAGGCGACGATGTTGCGCACGCCGAGCTGCCAATAATCGCGCGCGACCGCGTCGATCTCCTCGCGGCTTGCGCCGACGCAGGTCAAATGCGCCGCCGGAGTCAGCTGCGTCTCCTTGAGGATCCGCTCGACCGTCGCGTGGGTCCGCTCGCGGGTCGAGCCACCGGCGCCATAGGTGACGGAGACGAAGCGCGGCTGCAGCGGCTCGAGGGTCTTGATCGACTCCCACAAAGTCTGCTCCATCTTCTCGGTCTTCGGCGGGAAGAATTCGAAGCTGACCTGGATGTCGCCGCGCGCTTCGGCGAACAAAG
>JBDTZJ010000153.1:0-4258 GCA_040005255.1 Sphingomicrobium sp. | reverse complement strand
GATCCCGGTGATGGCGCGGACCCGCTCGCGGATTTCGTCGCGTAGGCGCCCGCGCGCCTCATTGCCGGAGATACGGCAGTGGACCAGGACCGCAGGCGTTTCCTCGCCCGACGGGCCGGTGATGGCGAAGGCGGCGATGTCGCCAGACTTGAAGCCAGGCAGCTGCTCGACCGCCCACTCGATGTCCTGCGGCCAGTGGTTGCGGCCGTTGATGATGATCATGTCCTTGGCGCGGCCGACGATGAAGATGTAGCCCGAGGACATGTAGCCCATGTCTCCGGTGTCGAGCCAATTGTCGCCGGACAAGCAGGCGCGGGTCGATTCCTCGTCGCGGAAATAGCTGTGCATGACGCTTTGCCCGCGGACATGGACCTTGCCGATGCCGCGGTCGGGAAGGACTTCGCTGCCGGGCCCGCGGATCTCGACCTCCATGCCCTCGACGGGCTTGCCGCAGTTGACGACCGCGCGGTAGCGGCGCGGGCGCCTGGAGTCGGCGGCGCAGCCGGACAGTTCGGTCTCCTCAACCAGCTCGAGCCGGATTCCTTCGCCAGGCGGCATCAGCGACACGGCGAGGGTCGCTTCGGCAAGGCCGTAGCTCGGGCAGAAGGCGCCAGCCTTGAAGCCGGCCGGGTCGAAGCTGTCGACGAACGCCTGCATGACTTCCGCGCGGATCATGTCGGCGCCGTTGCCCGCGATCCGCCAGCGCGACAGGTCGAAACGGTCCTCGGCGCGTGTCTGCGAGCTCATCCGCCGCGAGCAGATGTCGTAACCGAAGGTCGGCGAATAGCTGACCGTCGTGCCGGGATTGCGCGTGATCATGTCGAGCCAGGCGAGCGGGCGCCGTGCGAAATCCTCGGTTTTCAAATAATCGACCGACAGTTGCAGCGCGATGGGTGACAACAGGCAACCGACCAGACCCATGTCGTGGTACCACGGCAGCCATGAGATGACGCGGTCGGTCTCGATGACCCCCAGGCCGATGCCATGGGCCTGAAGGTTGTCGAGCAAGGCGCGATGGGTGACGGCGACGCCGTGCGGGAAGCGGGTCGAGCCGCTTGAATATTGGAGATAGGCGATGTCGTCGGATTGTGCGGCCGGAAGGTCGCCCGAGGCGGGCTCGATCGTCTCGAGCGTTTCCCACGAGCGCGAGACGACGCCAGCCCGGTCGGCCGCATCCGCGCAGAACTCGGCAAGCTCGGGCGGGTAGAGCAACAGCGCCGGATCGCAGCTCCCGAGCTGGACGGCAAGCTGGTCGACATAGGCGTCGCGGCCGCCGAAGCTGGTCGGCAGCGGGAGCGGCACCGGCCAGGCACCGGCGTAGGCCGCGCCGAAAAAGGCAGCGGCAAATTCGCGACCCGTCTCCGCGACGAGCGCAATGCGGTCGCCCGGCTTGATGCCGAGCGCCACCAATCGGCGGGCGGCGAGCAGCGCTTCCTCGCGCAGCTCGGAATAGGGGTAAGTCTGGGTCAGCGTGCCGCGGGCATCGTGGAAATTGAGCCCGCGCCGGCCTTGAGCGGCATAATCGAGCGCTTCGCCGATCGTGGCGAAGTCCGCCAGGCGGCGCGGCAGGTCGTCGACGGTTGGCGTTGCGCCAGCCGGCGCAAGTTCGGTGGTCACCGAGGCGTTGCGATCGAGCACGCCGTCCCCTTCCCTGATTGGTCCGCATTGCGGCCGGCACAAACGTGCAGCCGCTTTCCCCTTGGCCCGCGACTGTGGCACAAAAACGGCGTGAAGGCATTGTCCAAGCCCCGCCGCGCGCCGGCGCCGCTCGACGCCGAGCAACTGCGCCAACTCGCGCTGCGCTACGTCGGCAAATATGCGACGACGCGGGCCAGGCTGCGCCAATATCTCGCGCGCAAGCTGCGCGAGCGCGGATGGGCGGGCAGCGGCGCTCCGGACCTCGAACGGCTCGCCGACCGCTTCGCTGAACTCGGCCTCGTCGATGACGCCGCATACGCACTGGCCAAGTCGCGTGCGCTGAGCGCCAGGGGATATGGCAAGCGCAGGCTCATCGACCAGCTGCGGCATGCCGGTGTGGAGGAAGCGGACGGCGCTAACGCGGCTGCATACGCCGATGAAGAGGCAGTCGAGGCGGCGCTGCGGCTCGCCCAGCGGCGCCGGATCGGACCGTTCGCCGCGCACGCGGCCGATCCGCAGCTGCGCCAAAAATGGATCGCGGCGATGGTCCGCGCCGGGCACGGATTCGCCCTTGCCAAGGCCATATCGGGCCTCCCGCCCGACCCGGAAGTTGACATAGATCACCTTCGCGAACGCTTTCGGCTAAACGACGCGTAAAGTCGGTTTGCCGACACAATCACTCATGTTAATGGGGGCGCTTATGGTGCGTTCCGCCTTGCAACCGGCCGAAGGGGGCAATCAGGCCGTAATGGATTCCGACGACAGGTCCATCGAACCCGAGATGGAGTCCATCGTCGGGCGGGTGAAATGGTTCGACGCGACCCGCGGCTTCGGGTTCCTGGTCAGCGACCAGGTCGAGGGCGATGTCCTGCTCCACTTCAGCGTGCTGCGCGAGCACGGCCGCCGCAGCGTGCCTGAAGGCGCGACGATCGAATGCGTGCCGGTCCGGCTGGACCGCGGCCTCCAGGCGAAGAAGGTGGTGTCAATCGACACCTCGACGGCCTTGCCGCAGCCGGCACGCTCGTCCATGCCGATGACTGAACGCGCGGATCGCAAAGCGCTCGCGGACTCGGCCGGCGCGTTCGAGCCGGTGGAGGTCAAATGGTTCAACCGCGTTCGCGGCTATGGTTTCGTCAAGCGGCCCGACGGGGCGGGCGGCGAGGACGTGTTCGTGCACATGGAAACGGTGCGCATCTCGCATCTTCCCGAACTGCAGCCGGGCCAGCATTTGGAAGCGCGAATCGCCCCCAGCGGCAAGGGCCTGACGGCCATCGAGCTGCGCGAGTTCGGCGACTCGGAACTCTAACTGCCACGCTCGCCGCGCTGCTCGCCTGCAGCCCGCCGGCCCCCGCGCATAACGCTTCCACCAACACCGCCGCGACCGAGCCGGGCGCGCAAACCGGACTTCGCCAAGTGCCGCTGACCATCCGCACGAGCTCCGCAACGCACCATTTCACCGTCGAGGTCGCAGCGACGCCGGAACAGCAGGAGCAAGGATTGATGTTCCGCCGTTCTCTCGGCGGCGATCGTGGGATGATCTTCCCTTACGAGCCGCCGCAGGATGTCTCCTTCTGGATGAAGAACACCTTGATCCCGCTCGACATCATCTTCATCCGAACCGACGGGACGATCGTTCGCATCACCCATGCAAAGGCGCTCGACCTTACGCCGCTGCCCTCCGGTGAGCCGATCGCGGCGGTGCTCGAGATTCGCGGCGGCCGCGCCGCCGAACTTGGCATCAAGGAAGGCGATGTGGCGGCCTGGACCCATTAGCTTGCTTCGCGCGGACCGAGGCGGCTAAGGCGCTCGGGCCATGGGTTTCTGGTCTCGAACATTCACCTGGTGGAACGGCGCGACGTGGGGCACGGCCCTGTGGACGCGGCGATTCGGCAATGAAGTGGGCCGCGACGAGGCCGGCAGCATCTATTACCAGGACAAGAAGCAATCCCATCGCCGATGGGTAATCTACGATGGCGCCAACGACGGCAGCCGGGTGCCGCCCGAATGGCAGGCGTGGCTGCGCGGCACGATTGCCGACCTGCCGGAAAAAGCGCTCCCGCCGATCCGCAAGTTCCAGCAAAAGCCGACGCCGAACCTGACCGGCACGATGGAGGCATTCCGCCCCGACGGCGCGCTCGGCTCGGGCAAGCTCAGGCCCGCCTCGACCGGGGATTACGAGCCCTGGATCCCCGAATAAGCGTGCGCGCTTTCGCTGCACCGCTGCTGGCTGCCTTCGCGCTCGCCTCGTGCGGCAAAGGCAAGGACGAGCAGAATTCCCCTTTGCCGCGGGCGCGGCAGCTCGCCTCCACCGCCAATGGTGAGGGCGGGGTCACACCGATGGCGCAACGCGTCGCGCTGCTGGGCATCCTCAACAAGCGCAATGGCATCGTCCAGACGGTGGCCTTGCACCCCGGCCAGTCGGCCCGCTGGAAGGACCTGATCGTTCGCTTGAGGGCTTGCGAGGCGACTGCGCCGTGGGAAGAGGAGAAGCTGACCGGCGCCTTCGTCCAGGTCGACCTCCAGCAACCCGACAAGCGCTGGAACCGCGTCTTTTCCGGCTGGCTCTACAAGGAATCGCCGTCGCTCAACCTGGTCGAGCATCCGGTTTACGACGTCTGGC
>JBDTZJ010000152.1:0-4291 GCA_040005255.1 Sphingomicrobium sp. | reverse complement strand
CGGTGGTGACGCCCTCGCGCGCCTCGATCGACACGGTGAAGGCGGTGGCGTGGCGGGTGCCGTTGTGCTGCGCCATCAGCGGCAGGCCGAGCGCCTTCACCCGGTCCGAAGCCAGCGTCAGGCAGATCAGGCCGCGGCCGTAGCGCGCCATGAAGTTGATCGCGTCGGGCGTCGCCATCTGCGCCGGGATGACGAGATCGCCCTCATTTTCGCGATTCTCGTCGTCGACGAGGATGAACATCCGTCCATTGCGCGCTTCATCGATAATCTCTTCGGGACCGACGACCACCTCCGCCGAGCCGCGCTGGATCAGCTTTTCCAGACGGCCGAGGGTGTCGGCGGTGGGGTTCCAGTTGGGCGCCCCAAGCTTACGCAGCGAGTTGGGGTGAAGCCCGGCGGCGCGGGCAAGGCCGGCGCGGCTGACTTCGCCGGTCTCGATGATGGCATTCAGGCGATCGATCAGGGTTGTGCTCATAGCTTGCTAAATATCACATTGTGATGTGATGAAAAGAAGGAACAATGATGTTCCTACTGTGATCTCGCGGTGAGCATCCGGTCGATATAGCGGGCAAGCACGTCAACCTCGACATTGAGCTGTGCCCCCGACTTGAGCTCGCCAAGCGTCGTGCACTGCGCGGTGTGGGGAATGATGTTGACCGAGAAATGGGTCCGCCCGTCCTCGGCTGCACGGACGTCGTTGACCGTCAGCGACACGCCGTCGAGCGTGACCGAGCCCTTGACCGCGATCATCGGCGCGAGTTCCTTGGGAACGCTGATGCCGATGCGCACCGAATCGCCTTCGGGGCAGGTGCCGACGACCTCCGCCACCGCGTCGACATGGCCGGTGACGATATGGCCGCCAAGTTCGTCGCCAAGCCGAAGCGCCCGCTCGAGGTTAAGCTTCGCCCCCTCGCGCCAACGGTCGCGTGCGGTCTTCGATATTGTTTCCCCGGAGACGTCGACCGCGAACCAATCTTCGCCCTTGTCGACGACAGTCAGGCACACGCCCGAGCACGCAATCGACGCGCCGAGATCGACGGTGTTGAGGTCGTAGCTTGTGCCGATCACGAGACGCGGGTCGCCGCGCTGCTCGGCGCTGCGGACAATGCCGACGTCGGTGACGATCCCGGTGAACATGCCCTCCGCGCTTAGTCCGCCGCCAAGCGCTCGTAAACTTCGAGCCGGTCGACGCCGAGGCGCTGCTCATCCACAAGCTGCCAGCGGCCATGCGCATCGGCGATCGCGTCGAGCCCGACATAACCGAAGCTCGACTTGCCCTCGCCGACGATGATCGGCGCCCGGTAGATCAGGATGCGGTCGACCAAATCCTCATTGAGGAACGCGGTCGCGGTCGCCGACCCGCCCTCGACCAGCAGGTCGTTGACGTCATGAAGTCGGTACACATTCCGCGGATTTGTCAGGGTTTCCCAGCCGTCGACCGCCTCGCCGCGGGTCAGCAGCGCGCGCCGCGGCGACGCCTGGTCGAGCCCCGGCAGGCGCACGTCGAGCCGCGGCTGATCGGCGAGATAGGTGCCGCGTCCAACGAGGATCATGTCGCTGCGCGCCCGCTCGAGATGGACGTGGCGACGCGCGTCCTCGCCCGTGATCCATTTCGATTCGCCTGACGGCAATCCGATCTTGCCGTCGATCGACAAAGCGAGCTTCAGAGTGATCCTTGGCCGGCCGAGCTTCAGCCGCGTCAGCCACCCGGCGAGCGACCGTTTCGCTGCCTCGCGCCCGACCCCGAGCCTCACCTCGATGCCGGCACGGCGCAGGCGCGCAATCCCCTTGCCCGATGTCCGCCGGTCCGGGTCCTTGAGCGCGATCACCATCCGTGCCGGCCTGGCCGCGAGCAGGAGATCCGTGCAGGCGGGTCCGCGCTCGCTTGGGTGCGCGCAGGGCTCCAGCGTCACATAGACGGTCGCGTACGTGGCTCGCCGCCCAGCCTGCTCAAGAGCGATGGCTTCCGCGTGGGGCCGGCCGCCCGGAGCCGTGGCGCCTCGGCCGACGATACGTCCTGACGCAGAAACGATGACGCAACCCACATTGGGGTTGGGCGCGCTTCGCCCGCGCGCCCCCTCGCCCAGCCGCAGCGCCTCATCCATGAAGCGCCGATCGGCCTGCTCGGCGCGGGCGGCTACATCCCGAGCTGGTTCTCGAGCTCTTGGAATTGCCGTTGCTTTTCTTTCTTCGCCGCGAGCCTCGCCGCCGCGTCCTTCTTCTGGTCGGCGATGATCTCGGCGTCGGTGCGGTTCGAGGAATAGAGTTCGACGTAAGTAACCTGCGGCGGCGGCGCGGTGTTGATCTTGGGATCGACCAGGAACACGATGACGATGATCATCGTGACGAGCACGGCCAGCGACGCGCCGATGACATGCTCGCGCTCGCGCTGGCGGACGAACGCAAGGAAGTCGTGAAGTACCGCGAGCGGGCTCGACAGCCGGGGGATCCAGGACATGGAAGGAAGATAGGACGGCCGCAGCCCGACTGCCAGCCTCACCGCTTCGCCGCGGCTTCGAGACGACGGACGGCGCGGTCGCGGCCCATGCGCGCAACGAGCCCGGCCATCTCTGGGCCGCTTTCGCGCCCGGTCAGCGCGAGGCGTAGCGGATGGAACAGCTCGCGGCCCTTCCTGCCGCTGGTCCGCTTCAGTTCATCGGTCAGCGCGCGCCACGGCTCGGCGGCCCAGTCGAGCTTCTCGGCGATCGCTGCCGCGTCTTTCACCAGCAACCGTTCCTCATGGCCGAGTTCGGGCGGGTCGACGTCCCCGTGGAGCACGGCGAACCAAGCGGTGAAATCGGACAGCCGCTCGAGGTTTGGGCGGAGGAGCAGCCAATCCTCTTCGGTCGCGCCCTGCGGCAACCGATCGGCAACCGCTGCAAGATCCAGCCTGTGGAGCAGCCGCGCGTTGACCAACGCGACTTCGTTCGGGTCGAAGTGAGCAGGCGCGCGGCCGAAGGTTGAGAAGTCGAAGCCCCCGGCGAGCTCCGCCAGGTTGGCAACCGGCTCGACCGGCTGGGACGTTCCAATCCGCGCGAGCAGCGACAGAAGCGCCATCGGCTCGACGCCCTCGGCTCGCAAATGCTCGGCGCCATAAGAGCCAAGCCGCTTCGACAATTTGCCCTCGGCCGCGACCAGCAACGCCTCATGCGCGAACTGGGGCGGCTTGGCCCCGAGCGCCTCGAACATCTGGGTCTGCGCGGCGCTGTTGGAGACATGATCTTCGCCGCGCACGACGTGCGTGACGCCAAGGTCGACGTCGTCGATCACGCTCGGCAGCAGGTAGAGCCAGCTGCCGTCCTCGCGACGCACGACGGGGTCGCTCAGCAGCTTCGGGTCGAAACGCTGCTCGCCGCGGATCAGGTCGGTGAAGACGATCGGCGCCTCATGGTCGAGCCGAAAGCGCCAGTGCGGCGCGCGGCCTTCAGGCACGGGCGCATCGGCGGGCTGGCGCTCGTAAACGGGGGGCAGGCCGCGGCCGAGCAGCACCTTGCGCCGCAGGTCCAGCTCCTCGGGCGTCTCGTAACAGGCGTAGACCCGGCCCGCTTCCTTGAGCCGCTGGAACTCACGTTCGTAAAGGTCGAACCGTTCCGACTGGCGCACGATCATGTCCGGTCTGAGCCCCATCCAGTCGAGGTCGTCGCGGATCGCCTGGTCGAACTCCGCCGTGGAGCGCTCGCGGTCGGTGTCGTCGATCCGAAGGATAAAGGTCCCGCCGTGCTTCTTCGCGAACAGATAGTTGTGCAGCGCCGTCCTGATGTTGCCGACGTGGAGCCGGCCCGTCGGCGACGGCGCGAAACGCGTGACGACACTCATGGCTTCGGCCCGGTGTGGAAGAAATTGCTGATCGGATAGCGGCGGTCGCGGCCAAAGTTGCGGTTGCCGATCTTGACCCCGGGCGGGGCCTGGCGGCGCTTGTACTCGGCCTTCAGGAGCTTGGTCTCGATGTCGGCGACCAGCGCAACGTCCTCACTGGTCGCGTTGGCGACCTCGTTCACCGACATCTCCTTGTCGACCAGCCCTTCGAGGATGCGGTCGAGCGCCGAATAAGGCGGCAGGCTGTCCTCGTCCTTCTGGCCCGGGCGAAGCTCGGCGGTCGGCGGCTTGGTGATGACCCGCGCTGGCATCACCGGGCCGTCCGGCCCGAGCGCGCCGTCGGGCTTGTTGGCATTGCGCCACCGCGACAGCGCGAAAACGGTCGTCTTGTAGGCGTCCTTGAGCACCGAATAGCCGCCGGCCATGTCGCCGTAGAGCGTGGCATAGCCGACGCTCATCTCGCTCTTGTTGCCGG
>JBDTZJ010000151.1:0-4301 GCA_040005255.1 Sphingomicrobium sp. | reverse complement strand
ACCTCGTCATCGAAGTCGCGATCGTCCGGCCGGGGCCGATCCAGGGCGACATGGTGCACCCCTATTTGAAGCGCCGCAGCGGCAAGGAGCCGGTGACCTTCCCCTGCCCCGACCCGGCGCACGGCCCGCCGGACGAGCTTGAGCGGATCCTCGGGCGGACGCTCGGCGTCCCGATCTTCCAGGAGCAGGCGATGAAGATCGCGCTGGATGCGGCCAAGTTCAGCTCGGAGGAAGCGAACCAGCTGAGGAAGGCGATGGCGACCTTCCGCTCCAAGGGAAACATCGAGGCCCTGCAGGACAAGATGGTCGGGCGGATGGTGGAGCGCGGTTACGATCCGGCGTTCGCGCAGCGCTGCTTCGACCAGATCAAGGGCTTCGGCGAATATGGCTTTCCCGAGAGTCACGCGGCGAGCTTCGCGCACCTCGTCTACGTGTCGAGCTGGCTGAAGTGGAAATATCCGGCGGCTTTTGCCTGCGGGCTGCTGAACTCGCAGCCGATGGGCTTTTACGCGCCGGCGCAGATCGTCCGTGACGCGCGCGAACATGGGGTCGAAGTGCGCGAGGTCGACGTCAACCACAGCGATTGGGATTGCACGCTGGAAGGCTTCCCCTCTCCTTCAGGGGAGGGGTTAGGGGTGAGGTGCTTTCCGAACAGCCTCAATGGCTGCGAGGAAGCTTCCTCACGGGCATTGAGCCCGTTCGTTCGCCACCCACCCCCTTCCCCCTCCCTTGAAAGGGAGGGGAGGCCAGCACTCCGCCTCGGGCTACGTCAGATCGACGGGCTGCAGCGCGAGGCGGCGGAACGCCTGGTGCATCGGCGGCCGTACGCGACGGTCGAGGAGCTGCACAGCCGCGACGGTGTGCCGGTGCATGCGATCCAGCGGCTCGCCGCGGCCGACGCCTTCCGCTCGATGGGCCTCGACCGCCGCGCCGCGCTATGGGATTCGCGCGCGCTCCGCCAGGCGCCCGACCTGCCCTTGTTCGCTCATGCCGAGGCCCGCGACGAAGGATCGGAAGTCGAGCCCGCGCAGCTGCCGGCGATGCCGCTGGCCGAGCATGTCGTGAACGATTACCAGACCATCCGCCTGTCGCTGAAGGCGCATCCGATGACCTTCCTGCGCGACCATTATGCCGCGCAGAAATTCATCACCGCCGACCAACTCAGCAGCATCCGCGACGGCAAGCGCCTGTCAATCGCCGGACTGGTGCTGATCCGCCAGCGGCCGGGAAGCGCCAAGGGCGTCGTCTTCATCACCATCGAGGACGAGACCGGCGTCGCCAATTTGGTCGTCTGGCCCGACGTGTTCGGTAAGCAGCGTAAGATTGTGATGGGCGCCCGGCTGATGGCGATGCACGGCATCGTCCAACGCGATCCCGATAGCGACGTGATCCACGTCGTCGCGCGGCGGCTCGAGGACCACAGCCATATGCTCCGGCACCTCAGCGACGACATCATCGCCGCGCCACTTTCGCCTGGCGATGCGCCCGGCGCGATGCGCCCGGCGCCCGGCCGTCACCCGCGCGACGTCGAGATCATCCCCAAAAGCCGCGACTTCCATTGAGCCGGTTCACCTCACAGCAAGCTGAATGCGCGATTTTTGCCGCAATGCAGCATTAATCGGCCGCTGCTAACCCTGCAGTGGCCGAACGGCGAAGGATTCTAAGGCATGAAGAGAGTTTTGACCGCGGTGGCGACCGCGCTGGCGCTGGCCGCTTCCCCGGCTGCGGCGCAAGCCGCCGGCATCGAAGGCCATTGGACCAACCCCAAGCACAGCACTTTGGTCCACGTCACGCGCTGCGACGGCAACAGCTATTGCGCGATCGTGCTCAAGGCCTCGGCCAAGGCGCAGGCCAACGCGCGCAAGGGCGGCACCAAGAACTTCATCGGCACCGAGATCCTGCGCGTCAGCCCGGCCGGCGACAATCTGTTCAGGGGCAAGGCGTTCGACCCCGAAAGCAACATGCATGTGCCGGCGACAGTCCGGTTTGTCGGTTCAGCGACGATCGAGATCCAAGGCTGCGCCTTGTTCGGCCTGATCTGCAAGACGCAGCGCTGGACCAAGGTCGACTGACTCTCAGTCGAGCGCGACACCTTCAGCAGCAATCTCTCCGGCGAGCACGGCCGACTGGAGAGCGCTCATCTCGTCGGCCCAATAGCGGTCGGCGGTGAAGTGCGGCGAATGCGCGCGAACGGCCGCGTAGATTTTTTGCAGCTTCGGCGAGGTCTTGAGCGGCGCATGATAGTCGATGCCCTCGGCAGCGGCCATCAGCTCGACCGCGATCACACCCGCCGCGTTGCGCGCGATCTGCGTGGCCTTGCGCGCGGCGATCGGCGCCATCGACACATGGTCTTCCTGGCCGGCCGAGGTCGGGATTGAATCGACGCTGGCCGGAAAGGCGAGGCACTTGTTCTCGCTGACCAAAGCGGCGGCGGTCACCTGCGGGATCATCAGGCCCGAATTCACCCCCGAGTCTTCGGTCAGGAAGGCGGGCAGGCCGCTCATCTTGGGGTCGACGAGGACGCTGACCCGTCGTTCGGAGATGGAACCAACTTCACACAGAGCGATGGCGATGGTGTCGGCGGCGAAGGCCGCCGGCTGAGCATGGAAATTGCCACCCGAGATCACGGTGTCATCCTCGGCAAAGACGATCGGATTGTCGGTGACGGCGGCGGCTTCGATCGTCAGCGTCCGTGCCGCATTCTGCAAGAGGTCGAGCGACGCGCCCATGACCTGCGGCTGACAGCGAAAGCTGTACGGGTCCTGGACCCGGCTGCACTGGACGTGGCTGGTCAGAATCTCGCTGCCGTCGAGCAGGCCGTGGATCGCGGCCGCGACGCGGATCTGCCCCGGCTGGCCGCGCAGCGCCGAGAGGCGCGGGTCGAACGGCTTGGCCGAACCCTTGAGCGCATCGACCGACATCGCACCGGCAGCGATCGCCGCAGCAAAGACGCGCTCGCCGGCGAACAAGGCGTCGAGCGCAAGCGCGGCGCTCGCCTGAGTGCCGTTGATCAGCGCGAGGCCCTCCTTGGGCCCGAGCTGGAGCGGCGCGAGCCCAAGCCGTTCGAGCGCGACTGTGGCAGGCGCGACGTCACCGGCCAGGCAGATGCGGCCGTAGCCCATCAGCGCCGAGATCAAATGCGCCAGCGGGGCGAGGTCGCCTGAGGCGCCGACGCTGCCTTGCGATGGAATCAAAGGCATGGCGTCGGCATCGAGCAACCGCTGCAGCGCCTCGATCACCAGCGGCCGCACGCCCGAATAGCCGCGGCCGAGGCCGAGCAATTTCAGGATAATCATCAGCCGCGTGACGTGGCGCGGCAGCGGGTCGCCGAGGCCGGCGCTGTGCGACAGGATGAGGTTTGTCTGGAGCTCGGCCAGGCGCTCCTTAGGGATGCGCGTGTTGGCGAGCAGGCCGAAGCCGGTGTTGACGCCGTAGACCGTCTCGCCGCCGGCGACGATGCGCTCGACCGCGGCGGCGGACGCGGCGACGCGCTGCATCGAAGCGTCGTCGAGACGTGCCTCGGCGCCCGTCCACAGCCGGCGCAGCGTCGCAAGGTCGATGTTTTCAGGATTCAGCTTCAACATAGGACACCCACCTACCGTCATTTCCGCGGAAGCGGGAATCCCCCTTCTTCGACATTCTGCGGGCGAGCCGCCGGAGCGGAGTAAATCCGCGCCGTCAGTCCTGTCCGCTTCGCGGCAGGCTGGCCGCGGTTCGCCGTCTCTCGACGCAACGACGCTCGCTTCGCTCCGCTTACGTTGCGCTCGGCGGCTCAGCCGAACTTCGGCAAATCCAACCCCTGCTCGCGCGCGCAGTCGATCGCAATGTCGTACCCCGCGTCGGCGTGGCGCATGACGCCGGTGCCGGGGTCGTTCCACAGCACGCGTTCGAGCCGCCGCGCGGCGTCGTCGGTGCCGTCGGCGACGATTACCATGCCGGCGTGCTGCGAATAGCCCATGCCGACGCCGCCGCCGTGGTGGAACGAGACCCAAGTCGCTCCGCTCGCAGTGTTGAGCAACGCGTTGAGCAGCGGCCAGTCGGAGATGGCGTCGCTGCCGTCCTTCATGGCTTCCGTCTCGCGGTTGGGCGAAGCGACGCTGCCGCTGTCGAGATGGTCGCGGCCGATGACGATCGGCGCCGAAACCTCGCCATTCCTGACCATTTCATTGAAGGCGAGGCCGAGCCGGTGGCGCTGACCGAGGCCGACCCAGCAGATGCGCGCGGGGAGGCCCTGGAAGGCGATGCACTCGCGCGCCATGTCGAGCCAGCGGTGGAGGTGCGGATCGTCGGGGATCAGCTCC
>JBDTZJ010000024.1:0-14611 GCA_040005255.1 Sphingomicrobium sp. | reverse complement strand
CGATATTGATCGATGGTCTCGCGGGTCGGGACATGGCCTTTCAGCCAGCGGGCTAGGGGGAAGCTCATCTCAGCCCTTGCTTCTGAGCAGCCGCTGCTGCTCCCGCTTCCAGTCGCGCTCCTTGATCGTCTCGCGCTTGTCATGCACCTTCTTGCCCCGGGCAAGCGCCAGCTCGACCTTCGCCCGACCGCTGGCGTTGAAGTAGAGAGACAGCGGCACCAGCGTCAGCCCCTGACGCGTCACCGCACCCTGCAGCTTTGCGATTTCCCGATTCTTGAGCAACAATTTGCGGGGACGGCGCGGCTCATGGTTGAGGCGGTTGCCATGGCTGTACTCAGGGATGTGGCTGTTGATCAGCCAGATTTCCTCGCCGTCGGCGGTGGCGTAGCTTTCGGCGATCGAGCCCTCGCCCTGGCGCAGCGATTTTACCTCGGTGCCGGTGAGCTGGATTCCCGCCTCGAGCCTCTCCTCGACGAAATAGTCGAAGCGCGCGCGACGGTTTTCGGCCACGACCTTTTGCTTATCGAACGGCTGCGGGAGCGGCTTGGCCATGAGGGGGTCAGATCAGCCCCGCTTGCGTGAGGGCGGTATCGACGGCCTTCTTCGAGGCCTCGGACGCTTCGACCAGCGGCAGCCGCAGTTCTTGCGGAAAGCCTGGCCGTACGCGCTCCAGCGCATATTTGGTCGGTGCCGGCGACGCGTCGGTGAACAAAGCAGCGTGAAGGGGGTAGAGCCGGTCCTGAAGCGTCAGCGCCTCATCCCAGCGCCCGTCCTTCATCGCCTTCTGGAAGTCCGAGCACAGCCTCGGAGCGACGTTGGCGGTGACCGAGATGCAGCCGACCCCGCCCATGGCGTTGAAGCCGAGCGCCATGTCGTCATTGCCCGAGAGCTGGACGAAGTCTTCGCCGCAGGCGAGCCGCTGGGCCGACACGCGGCCAAGGTTCCCCGTCGCGTCCTTCACGGCGACGATCTTCGGGTGCCTGGCGATCTCGGCGAGGGTCTCGACCGAGATATCCGCGACCGTGCGGGACGGCACATTGTAGACGACGATCGGCAGCGGGGACGCATCGGCAATCGCGGCAAAATGGGCGGCGAGCCCCGCCTGGCTCGGCTTGTTATAGTAGGGCACCACCACCAGCGCGCCATTGGCGCCGACGTCGGCGGCGGCTCTGATTCGTTCGATCGAGGCGGCCGTCGAATAGGTGCCGCAACCGGCAATCACCGGCACCCTGCCCTTCGCGATCTGAACGGTGTGCGCGATCAGCTCGCGGTGCTCGTCGGCGGTGAGGGTCGCGACCTCGCCAGTCGTTCCGCACGGGACGAGCGCGTTCGATCCCTCGGCGATCTGCCATTCGACGAACTCGGCGAATGTGTCCTCAGCGACACGGCCGCCGGAAAATGGCGTCACCAGCGCCGGAATCGAGCCGAAAAACATGAACTTGCCTCCTCGGAGGAGCGTTAGATTGACGTGTGGGGCCTGCGTTCACGGCCTGATAAGGAGGGGCAAGCCAATATGTCCAGCATGTGGCGTGCCGCCGTCTTCGTGCCAGTGCTGTTGCTGGCCACCGCGCCTTCGAGCTCGGCGCAATATGCGCCGCCGGCGAGCTATGCCGCTGCGCCCGTTGCGGGCCCAAGCGTCGCCGCGTCGCTCGAGCAATGGCGGGCACTCCGCCAGAGCAGCGGCTACCGCTTCAGCGATTACGCAAGCTTCCTGATCGCCAACCCGGATTGGCCCGATGCCCCTCGGATGCGCAGCTGGGCAGAGAAAGCGATGCAGCCGGGCGAGAATGCCGCGACTGTCGTCGCCTTTTACGCCGCCGAAAAGCCGCGCAGCGGCAACGGCTGGGCGCGGCTGGCCGATGCCTTTGCAGCTACTGGGCGCATGGCCGACGCGCTTGACTCGGCGCGCCAGGCGTGGCGCTCGGCCGACCTCAGCGCCAACGACGAGCAAGCGATCTGGTCCCGCTACGGCGCCAGCTTCAGCCGCGCCGACAATGACGGGCGCGTCGATGCGCTCCTGTTCGCCAAGAAAGCGGAAGACGCGGCGCGCTTCCTGACGGCGACCAGCCCGGAGCGGCAGGCGGCGTTCGCGGCCCGGATCGCGTTGCAGCAGAATACGGCGGATGCCGACAGCCGCTACGGCGCGGTGATCAGCAGCGTCACGACCGACGCCGGGCTGATGATGGACCGGGCACGCTGGCTTCGGGCCAACAATTACCAGGCCGCCGCGCAGCAGCTTGCCGCGCGCGATCACAATTTCACGACCAGGCCGGCGGACCCCGAGCGGTTCTTCGAGATGTTGATCCTGCTCGCGGGCGATGCGGCGGGCGACCGCAATTGGCAGACGGCTTTCAATATCGCGAGCCAGATCGACGATGTGCTGCCCGCCGGTGCGAGCGTCGCCGACCAGCCGATCGCCATTCGCGACGACTATACGACGCTGGCCTGGCTTGCCGGCACGGCCGCGCTCGACCGGATGAACCGGCCGCAGAGCGCGATCGCGATGTTCGACCGCTACGCCCAGGGAGGACGGTCGCTGCAGGTCCTGACGAAGGGCAATTATTGGTCTGGCCGGGCTGCGCTGGCGGCGGGCAGGTTCCAGCAGGCGAACGCCTATTTCGAGCGTGCCGCGGCCTATCCGGAGCTGTTCTACGGGCAGCTTGCGCTGGAACGGCTCGGCAGGTCGGTCCCGGCCCCGGCGGCGGCCCTCCCCCAATATGTGACGACGCAGCTGCAGCGCACCGCGTTCAACAGCCGCCGCGTGGTTCAGGCGATCCGCCTGCTCGGCCAGCAGGGCCGGTCGACCGAGCAAGCGCTGTTTGTGAGGGCGCTCGCCGAATCGCTCGACAATGACAGCGACCGCAATCTCGCGCTCGACCTTGGCCAGCAGATCGGCCGCGACGATCTTGCCGTTTGGACATCGCGCATGGCGCGGGTGAAGGGGTCGGCTTTCTATGTCCGCCAGGCCTATCCAATGTTGCGGACGTCCGTGTCGGGGGAATTGTGGTCGCTGGCGCACGGGATCAGCCGCCAGGAAAGCTCCTTCGACCCCTATGCGGTCAGTCACGCCGGAGCGCGCGGGATGATGCAGCTGATGGTCGGGACGGCGCGCGAGCAGACCGGCAAGATGGGCATCGGCTTCGACAGCTACCGGCTGATCAGCGACCCGAGCTACAATGTGATGATCGGATCGTCCTACTTCCGCCGGATGCTCAATATCTGGGGCGGGAACGTTCCGCTCGCGGTCGCCAGCTACAACGCCGGCTCCGGAAACGTCAGCAAGTGGGTCAGGCAATATGGCGACCCGCGCGGCCAGGTCGACGTGCTCAAGTGGATCGAGGCGATCCCCTACACAGAAACGCGCGCCTATGTGCAGCGGGTCATCGAGAACAGCGTCGTCTATGATTCGCTGCGGTCGACGCAGCCCCAGCAGACCGCGGTCCACGTTTCACGCTACCTTGGGAAGGACCGGCCGGCCTGATAGGCAACGGCCGTGGCTGATCGATTCATCACGCCTGACGGGCTGGTGCGCATCCGCGCCGAATATGACGAGCTGTTCGGCATCGAGCGGCCGAAAATCGTCGAGACCGTGTCCTGGGCCGCGTCGCTGGGCGACCGTTCCGAGAATGCCGATTACATCTACAGCAAGCGCCGCCTGCGCGAGATCGACCGCCGGCTCGGACACCTCGCGAAGATCATGAAGCAGGCGAAGGTCGTCGATCCCGCATCCCAGCCAAGGCGCGATCAGGTTCGCTTCGGCGCCACGGTCGAGCTGGCGGATGAGGAGAACAACCGCCGAACCGTGACGATCGTCGGCGACGATGAGGCCGATGCTTCGGCCGGTCGGATCGGGTGGAGCGCGCCGTTGGCGCGCGCCCTCATCGGCGGGCGTGTCGGCGACGAGCGCATCGTCCGGCTGCCGGTGGGCGAGAAGAGCTACGAGGTGGTCGAGATAAACTACCCTGACTAAGCGACGCGCGGCCTAGTCGCCAGCTGCGGCGGCTCCGCCGGCATCGCCTTCGACCAGCTGTCTGCAATCGCTTCCAGCGCTGCGACCGCCGCCTGCTGCTCGTCGTCGCCGTCAATCGTCCGCCATGGCGACCAGCGGGTGTCGGTGTTGGCGCGCAATTGCTCCAGCGCCGCCTGGTAAACGGGGTCGTCGGCGCGGACAAACTCGTCCTGGGAGCCGCGGACCCGCCACGGACTTAACCGACGGCGTGCGAGCCGCTGATCCTGCACATCGGCGCTGACGTCGAAGTAGAGCTTAACAAGCAACGTGCCATAGTCGCGCTGCTGCGCCTCGAACTCGTTGATCTCGTCGAACACACGCGGGATGGTTTCCTCCGGGGTTCGCCCCAGCACCCGGTCGTCGAGCACGCGCCGGTACCAGCTGCGGAAGAAGATTGAAGTGTTGCCGCCACTTGGCAGCTGGCGCCAGAAACGCGCCAGCCAATGGCCTTCGCTTGCTTCGCGCCGATCGAATGCCGTCGGATGGACGATGCAATGGCACGGGTCGAAAGCGGCCGTAAGTTGCCGCAACGCAAACTTCTTGGCCGAACCCTGGAGCCCTTCAAACAGGATGATTGCGCGGCGACCGTGGGCAATTTGCGGCAGCTGCAGCTCGCCGACATGCTCGCGCAGCGCGGTCAGCGTGTCGTCTGCGACGCCGCCTGATACTCCGCCGCACTCGGTGATCCACTCCGCCACAAGCTGAAGTTAACCGCGGCGACCTGCGTGAACAATCGCTAACTGGCTTGGCTCAGTCAGCGACGACCTTGATGTGCAGCTCCTTGAGCTGCTTGGGCATCACCGCGGCCGGGGCGTTCATCATCAGATCTTCGGCCTTCTGGTTCATCGGGAAGAGGATCACTTCGCGTATGTTGGGCTCTTCAGCGAGAAGCATGACGATGCGGTCGATGCCCGGGGCCGAGCCGCCGTGCGGCGGAGCGCCGAACTTGAACGCATTGATCATACCCGAGAAGTTGGTGTCGACCTCCTCGCGCGTATAGCCGGCGATCTCGAACGCCTTGTACATGATGTCCGGGCGGTGGTTGCGGATCGCACCACTGCTCAGCTCCACCCCGTTGCAGACGATGTCGTATTGCCAGGCGAGGATGTCGAGCGGATCGCTGGTCTCGAGCGCCTCCATCTCACCTTGCGGCATCGAGAAGGGGTTGTGCGAGAAGTCGATCTTCTTCTGGTCCTCGTTATATTCGAACATCGGGAAGTCGACGATCCAGCAGAAGCGGAATGCGCCCTTCTCGAGAAGGTCGAGCTGTTCGGCGACGCGGGTGCGCGCGAAGCCGGCAAGCCTGGCCGCCTCGGCTTCCTTGCCGGCGGCAAAGAAGATGCCGTCGTCGGGGCCGAGGCTTATTCCCCCGGCAAGACGGTTCATGCCTTCCTCACCATGGTTCTTGGCGATCGGCCCGCCCCACTCGCCGCCCTTGCGCGTGGCGTAGCCGAGGCCGGCGAAGCCCTCGCTTCGCGCCCATTCGTTCATGTCGTCGAAGAATTTGCGGCTGAGGCCGGCCGTGTTCGGGGCTGGGATCGCCCGGACCACGCCGCCGCCGTCGACGATCTTCGCGAACAATCCGAAGCCCGAGCCCTGGAAGTGCCCGCCGACGTCGCTGATCAGCAGTGGGTTGCGAAGGTCGGGCTTGTCGCTGCCGTACTTCAGCAAGGCTTCCTTATAGGGGATGCGCGGGAACTCGCCGGCCGGGGTGACAGTCCGGCTGTTGGCGAACTCCTGGAACACGCCCGAAAGCACCGGCTCGATCGCGGCGAACACGTCGTCCTGGGTGACGAAGCTCATTTCGAAGTCGAGCTGATAAAATTCGCCGGGGCTGCGGTCGGCGCGCGCGTCCTCGTCGCGGAAGCAGGGCGCGATCTGGAAGTAGCGATCGAAGCCGGCGACCATGATCAGCTGCTTGAACATCTGCGGCGCCTGCGGGAGCGCGTAGAATTTCCCGGGATGGACGCGGCTCGGGACGAGATAGTCGCGCGCACCCTCGGGCGAGCTTGCGGTCAGGATCGGCGTCTGGAACTCGGTGAAGCCCTGTTCGACCATCCGCCTCCGAATCGAGGCGATGACCGCCGAGCGCAGCATGATGTTGGCGCGAAGCTGGTCACGACGAAGATCGAGATAGCGATATTTGAGCCGGATCTCCTCGGGATAGTCCTGCTCGCCGAAAACGGGCATCGGCAGCTCCGTGGCGGCGGATTGAACGGTCACCGTGCTTGCGCGCACTTCGATTTCTCCGGTTGGCAGGTTGGCGTTCACCGTTTCGGGCGAGCGGGCGACGACCTCACCGTCGATGGTCACGACCGATTCGACCCGCAACCGATCGAGCGTCTTGAACGCCGGCGAATCCGTGTCGGTAACGATCTGGGTAATGCCGTAATGATCGCGCAGGTCGACGAACAGCAGATGGCCGTGGTCGCGCTTACGGTGGACCCAACCCGAGAGGCGGACCGTCTCCCCGACATTGCTAGAACGCAGTTCGGCGCAGCTGTGGGTACGGTAAGCGTGCATGGGAAAGTCGACCCGTTCGCGATAATAATTGTGGAGAAAAAGCCGCGCCGCGCTTCAGCGGACCAAACCCTTTTGTCAACCCGCGAGGCCGCCGCTAAAGCCCCCAAGGCTCATGCGTATTCACCCACTGATTACAAAGTCGGAAGACCTTCAATCCCTGGTCGACCGCCTCGCGAAACATCCGTTCATCGCCGTGGACACCGAGTTCATGCGCGAGAACACCTATTGGCCCGAACTCTGCCTCATCCAGGTCGCGAGCCCGGACGAGGCCGCGGCGATCGATCCGAAGGCGGATGGGATCGACCTCAAGCCCCTGCTGAACCTGTTCGTCGAGAACCACGAGGTCCTGAAGGTCTTCCATGCCGGCGGGCAGGACCTGGAGATCATCCACAATTTGACCGGCAAGGTCCCCTACCCGTTGTTCGACACCCAGATCGCCGCAATGGCGCTCGGCCACGGCGAACAGATCGGTTATTCGAACCTAATCGAGAGCCTGCTTGGGCACAGCCTCGACAAGGGCGCGCGCTTCACCGACTGGGCCCGCCGGCCCCTCGACAAGCGCCAGATCGACTATGCGATCGCCGACGTCACCCACCTCGCCACGGTATTCCCGCGGATGGTCGAAAAGCTGAAGAAGACCGGCCGCGGCGCCTGGCTCGATGAGGAGATGGAGCGGCTCGCCGACCCGTCGAGCTTCGCTTTCCCGCCGGAGGATGCGTGGAAACGGCTGAAGCTGCCGAGCCGCAACCCGGTCATCCTCGGCCGGCTGAAGGCGCTCGCCGCATGGCGCGAGACCGAAGCGCGCCAGAAGAACCTGCCGCGAGGTCGGATCATCAAGGACGACACGCTCAATGAAATCGTGCTTCATCCCCCCAAGACGCAGGACGATTTGGGCCGCGTCCGCGGACTGTCGGCCGGATGGAGGTCGAACGACATCGGTGCGCGGCTGATGAGCGCGATCAAGAATGCCAAGCCGCTTGCGCCGGAAGAGATGCCGGACCGGGAGCCACGGCGCCCTGGCTTGACCAAGGACGCGGTGCTGGTCAGCGACCTCTTGAAGCTGCTGCTCAAGATCCGCGCCAAGGAAACGGGTGTCGCGGCGAAGCTGATCGCGCGTTCCGACGACCTCGAGGCGCTCGCCGCCGGCGTGCGCAAGAATCTCAAAATCCTTTCGGGCTGGCGCTTCGAACAGTTCGGCAAGGACGCCGTCGACCTGGTCGAAGGCCGGCTCGCGTTTGGGATCGAGAACGGCAGGCTCAAGATGAACCGCGTCGCCGTGAAGGAGACGGTGGATGCGTAAGCTTGCGCTCGCCGTCCCCGCCCTGCTCGCCGCGTGCGCCGCGCAACAGCCGCCGATCCATGGCGAAACTCCCGGGCGCATCTGCCGGACGGCGGGAAGCGCTCAGTTCATTGGCCAGCCCGGCACCAGCGAGACCGGCGCGGCGATCCTGCGCGTGACCCATTCGGCGATCCTGCGCTGGGCGCCACCGGGCACGATGCTGACGATGGACTTCAGTCCGAGCCGGGTTACTGTCCGTCTCGGCCCCGACGGGAAAGTCACGGCGATCAACTGCGGCTAGGCCGCCTCGCCGATCATCCGGGACTCAATCAAAGCGCGCCGGACCGTCGGCAGCGACAGCCGCGCCCGTTCGGCAATGGCATAGTGGTCCACGGCTTCGACCGCCCGCTCAACGGTCCAATAGTCGCGGTGCAGCCGGTCCGACATGAAGCGCAGCGCATCGGCGGGAATATGCAGCCCGCGATCCGCGAAATGGAGCTGGATCAGCGCCGCGAACAGGACGTCGTCGGGATGCCCGATGCGCGTGACCGGGGTGACGGCAAGGCGTGTCTTGAGGTCCGGCAGGCGTGGAGTCCAGGTCGGCGGCACCTCGTCCGCGACCATGATCAAGGGCCGCCCCGTATCCTGGGCCTGGTTCCACGCATGGAACAATTCTTCTTCGTCACGCTGGTCCGCCTCATCGAACAGGCGGCCGCCGACGCGTTCGACGAAGCTGCGCGCGAGGAGCGTCCGGCCGGAGCGCCGCGGCCCGGTCAGGATCGTCGCCTTGACCGGCCACATGCTGAACATGCGGAAATGGTCGAACGCATCGCGGTTGGCCGAAGAAACGATGAACCGGACGTCGCCTTCGCTTTGCGGCCAGTCGAGCGGAAGCGCGATCTGATCCGGCCGCTGCTTCATGGGTGCGGCGCGGCCTGGTTCGAAACCGCGCTCTGAGCGGCCGGCGACTGAACAGGCGGCGGCTGGACGGGAGGCGGCGGCAGCGCCGGCGGCTTGTCCGAATTCGCACGGATGCGAACCACGGTCCCGGCAAAATCGACCACCCAGCCGCGAGCACTAAGCGCTGCCGCAAGCTGGGAGATGTCCCCCTTGTACTGGACAAGCACGTAGCTGGTGCCGCCGGGATTGATCTGCTGCGGCGTTGCCGATTGCACGCCCGGTATCGTGCGCAGGTGCGCCATTGCGAAATTGTAGAAGTTGACGTTCTTGCCGCTGACCTGGACCTGATACGAGTTGAACAGAGGGGCGACGGGCTTGATCTCGGGCAGCATCGGCAGCACCGGCGGCGGCGGCAGGTTGAGCGAGGGATCACGGGTCAGGCGCCCCGCCGCCAGCGCCTGGGCATAGAGTTGGTCGATCCGCAGCGCGCCTTGGGCGAGCATCGCCGGGATGTCATCGCCGTTTGCGGCCGTCAGCGTGAACCCGCCGATAATTTCGTTGTCGGGCCCGTGGCGGGCGATGAAGCGGCCGCGCGCCGGTCCGCCGGGATAGAGCCGCTGCAGCTGGACCTCGGCGACCAGGATGTCGTTCGCGCCGTACATTTCCAGCAGGCTGCGCCACCAGCCCCGGCCCGGTCGGGTCGTCTGGGCGGCGTTGATCAGCAGCGGGTCCGCGCCCATGCCGCTGATTCGGATATAGTCGATCGGGCTCTGCGAGGTGCGGAACTGCGCCCACGTACGCTGCCACGCATTGCGCTGCTCGACCGTGGTCGCAGTCCCCCCCGACACCATCACCGGGATCAGCAGCATCGGCACGGAGCGCTCCACCTGACCCCCCTCGACGCCAAGGAACGGTGCAGCGCGTGACCGGTCGAACAGCACACCCAGGTCCGCGATGTAGCGGCTGGGGCCGATCTGCTCGCGCTCGACGTTGATCGAGCTGACGATCTGGTCGAGCGTCCCGTCGGGCAGGCTCGGCGCGTCATTGACCGAAGCATTGTGCGTCTTCGCCCACAGCATCCTGAAGCCTTGGCGCTGGGCGATGCGCCAGCCGGCGTAACGTGCGCTCTGGGCGTCGGCTCCGCCGACATCGACGTGAATTCCGCCGATTTCCAGCGTGTTCGAGCTGTCGAGCGGCAGGATGCCACGATCGCCGGTCTCGAGCTGCGCATAAAGCGCGCCCGCAATGCCAACGACGGCAAGCAGCAACATGATAGGAATGGCGAAACGGCGGGCCAGCATTCGCGCCGCCTTTTGGCGACAACGGCGTGGAAATCCAAGCGGCTTGTCTCTACTGCCCGCCAGGAATGAGCCAGAAGCCGCTGACTTATGCCGACGCCGGCGTGTCGATCGATGTTGGAAATGCGCTGGTCAGGGCGATCGGGCCGCTGGCCCGTTCCACGGCGCGGCCCGGCGCGAATGCCGAACTTGGCGGCTTCGGCGGCTTTTTCGACCTCAAGGAGGCTGGCTACTCGGATCCGCTGCTAGTCGCGGCGAACGACGGCGTCGGCACCAAGCTCAAGCTTGCGATCGAGACCGGGCATCATGACGGCGTCGGCATCGATCTTGTCGCGATGTGCGCCAACGACCTCATCGTCCAAGGTGCCGAGCCGTTGTTTTTCCTGGATTATTACGCGACCGGGAAGCTCGACAACGATGTTGCAGCCGCAGTGGTCGCGTCGATCGCGGAGGGCTGCCGCCAAGCCGGCTGCGCCTTGATCGGCGGCGAGACCGCGGAGATGCCCGGAATGTACTCGGCCGGCGATTACGACCTCGCCGGCTTCTGCGTCGGCGCCGTCGAGCGCGACAAGGTGTTGACAGGCAGCGGCATCGCGCCCGGCGACGTGATCCTCGGGCTCGCCAGCTCGGGTGTGCATAGCAACGGCTTCTCGCTTGTCAGGCGGATCATCGAGCAGGAAGGATGGGACCTCCAACAGAGCTTCCCGAGCTTCGGCAGATCGCTCGGCGCAGCCCTGCTGGAGCCCACGCGGATTTACGTCCGTTCGCTCCTTCCGCTGGTGCAGGAACGCCGGATCAAGGGGCTCGCCCACATCACGGGCGGCGGACTAATCGAGAATATTCCGAGGGTTCTGCCGGCCAGTTGTCATGCGGTCATAGACGTTAGCCTGTGGGATCTTCCCCCCGTTTTCGGCCTGCTCCAGCAGGAAGGCCGCATCGCCCCCGAGGAAATGGCGCGGACTTTCAATTGCGGCATCGGGATGGCGGTGGTCGTCGCTCCCGAAGAGGCTGACCCGATCAGCACCGCGCTCGAGGACGCAGGTGAAACCGTTCTCGAGATCGGGCGCATCGATCCAGGCCAGCGCGGCTGCACCGTCAGCGGCTCAGCGGGGACTTGGGGCTCGGCAAAGGACTGGTCCGCGACCCACCATGCGTGAGCGAAGCCGCGTCGCAATCCTGATCTCCGGGCGGGGATCCAACATGGCCGCCCTCATCTACGCGGCGCGCGGCGCCGATTGCGCCTATGAGGTCGTGCTGGTGACCGGAGACAGGCCCGATGCGCCAGGTCTGAACCTCGCCGAAGCGGAAGGGATCGCAGTCGCCCGGCTTGCTCGACCCACTCCGGTCGACAAGAGCCAGTTCTTCGAGGCGTTGAGTAAGGTTCTCAAAGAGGCAGAGGTCGACTTGATTGCGCTTGCGGGCTTCATGCGCATCATCCCCGCGGAATTCGTTGAGCGCTGGCGCGGCCGAATCCTCAATATCCACCCCTCGCTGCTGCCCAAATACAAGGGCCTGGGCGCGCATGAGGCGGTGTTGGAAGCCGGCGACGCGTCGACCGGCGCTACCGTTCACCTCGTCTCCAACCAGGTCGATTCGGGCGAGGTCCTCGGCCAGGTCGAGGTCGCGGTGTTACCCGGTGACGATCCGAAGACACTGGCCGAGCGAGTACTCATCGCCGAGCATCAGCTCTACCCCCGGATCCTGTCCGATTATGCAGCTCGCCCGTTCAGCTCGGAGTGGATCGAAGGACAAGTCGATGCGCTGGCGCGGCAACTGCCCGAAGTGGGGCGCAAGACCAGCCATGGATCACCGGGCTGGTCCGTCGGTGGAGAGAAAGGCAAGCTGTTCGCGATCATTGCTGACCACCATCATGGCGAGGAAGCGGTCGGACTGCTGGTCAAGTCGAGTGGGCCGGATGAGATGACAGGGCTGATCGAGGCTCAGCCGGACATCTATTATTGGCCCAAATATTATGGGGCAAGCGGCTGGCTGGGCATGAAACTCAACCGACGCGACGTCGAGTGGGAGCAGGTCGGCGAGTGGCTTGAACGGAGCTGGCGGGCATGTGCCCCGCCCCGTCTCACAAAACTGATGCGCGCGGTGGACCAATTTTGATGCCGTGCAGTCGGAAGCTTGCAGCGCCGCGCCGGCTGTTGGAAGCTGGCGGACGATGAGCGAATCCCCCGAAGCACGAGCCCGGCGCCGCTGGATCAACCTTGGCGAGACGATCGCGATCGCAGCGCTGATCGTCTCCGCCGTCGGCGTCTGGATCGCGTGGAAGAGCAGCAACCAGGACAAGCCGACGCGCGTCGTCGAACAGCGTTCCGCGGTGCCGCTTGCGCTGCGCGGAACTACTGACGGTGACGGGCGCACGCTGACGATCATGCCGGCGGACCCCGGCCATGCGCTTCAGTCGTTGCGGGTGACCATCAAGGGCGCATCGCCCATCGACGTCGGCAGCGACGGCCGGCTGAGCGCGAGCGATGTCGAAAGCGCACTCAAGGGCCGCGAGAAGGAAGCCAAGGGCGTCACTCATAGCGTGGCCGTGCGGATCGACGCGCGCTACGTCGAAGCCGGCTCCGACCGGCGTGGCGGCGGCAGCTACGTCGTGCGCTACAAATGGGAGGGCGGCGGGCTGTTCGGCGGCCGCTCTCTGCATCTGCTCGGGTTAGCCCGCTAGCCGAATCGCTGGACAGCCGCGTGCGGATGTGCGGCAGTGTCTGCAATGCGGCCGCTTGAACTCTTCGGGACGAGCATCCTCGCCCTCGTTGAAGCGGCCGTATTCATCCGCGCGATCCTCCGCCCGCACCGCGAGCCGTCATCGAGGATTGCGTGGGCCGTCGTCATCGTCGCTCTGCCGGTGGTTGGGATCATCGCCTATTTGCTCCTCGGAGAGGTCCGAATCAGCCTGAAGCGGCGCGTAAGAGGCCGCGAGATCGAGGCCAGGCTACAGCGGCCGCGAGGCGACGAAGCGCTGGCTGAGAAAGTCGCTGCCGGCTTCTACCGAGCGCCCTTCGCGCTTGCCCGGAGCATCAACGGCCTGCCCCCGACCGGCGGCAACAGGGTCATGCTCGCAGCCGACAGCAACGCCGCGATCGACGCCATGGTCGAGGACATCGACGCTGCCACGGCGACGGTCCATCTGTGCGCCTACATCTGGCTCGCAGACACCAACGGCTGCAAGATCAAGGACGCCCTGATCCGCGCCGCCAATCGCGGGGTCGCGGTGCGGGCGCTGGCGGACGCGTTGGGGTCGCGGCTGTTCGTCCGTTCATCTCACTGGCGCGAGCTGGCCGACAGCGGCGTTCAGGTCCGGGTAGCGCTGCCGGTCGGCAACCCCCTATGGACGTTCATCCGCGGCCGAGTCGACCTGCGGAACCACCGCAAGCTGCTGATTATCGACAACCGCATCGCCTGGTGCGGAAGCCAGAATTTCGCCGACCCGGAATTCCGCATCAAGCCGCATTATGCGCCCTGGGTCGACGTGATGAGCCGGTGGGATGGCCCGGTTGCGCGGCACTGCCAATATCTCTTCGTGTCCGACTGGATCGGCGACGGCGGAGAGGACATCAGCGGGATGCTGGCCGAGTCCTGGACCGACGGCGAGCGAGGCGACGGCGGCGCGATTGCGCAGGTCATCGGCACGGGACCGACCGTCAGCTATGACTCGATGCCATCCTGCTTCGCCGAGTTGATGCACTCTGCGCGCACCGAACTGGTGGTCACCACGCCGTATTTCGTACCCAATGACCAGGTGTTGTTTGCGCTGACCTCGGCGGCGCGGCGGGGAGTCGATGTCATCCTCGCCCTGCCCCAGCGCAACGACAGCATCGTCGTCGGGGGCACCAGCCGCAGCTATTATCAGGACCTGGTCGGCGCTGGCGTGAGACTGTTCGAATATCGTTGCGGCCTGCTCCACGCCAAGACCATGGTGGTTGACCGCAAGGTTGGCCTGATCGGCTCGGCCAACCTCGACCGGCGCAGCTTCGAGCTCAATTTCGAGAACAACATCCTATTCGCCGACGAAGCCTTCGCCGCCGTGCTTCGCGCGCGGCAGGACGATTATCTGGCCGACTCCGATCCCGTCACTCAGGCGGTCGTGGACGGCTTCGGCATCGCCGGGCGGTTGTGGCAGAACACCCTGGCGATGATGAGCCCGATCCTGTGAGGCCGCTTAGCCTACGATTTCGTCAGGTTTGAAGAAGAAGTCGATCTCGATTTTCGCGTTGTCGTCGCTGTCCGAACCGTGGACCGAATTGGCCACGATCGATTCCGCATAGGTTTTGCGGATCGTTCCCTCCGCGGCCTGCTCGGGGTTGGTTGCGCCCATCACTTCGCGGTTGCGCGGAACGGCATTTTCGCCCTCGAGGACCTGCACGACGACCGGCCCCGAGGTCATGAATGTGCACAGGTCGTTGAAGAAGGGACGCTCCTTGTGGACCGCGTAAAAGCCCTCGGCCTGGTCGCGGGTCATGCGGATGCGCCTAGACGCAATAACGCGCAGCCCGGCTTCCTCCAGCATCTTGGTCACGGCTCCGGTCAGATTACGGCGGGTGGCATCGGGCTTGATGATCGAAAAGGTGCGCGTCGCGGCCATGACCG
>JBDTZJ010000150.1:0-4305 GCA_040005255.1 Sphingomicrobium sp. | reverse complement strand
GCGACCGACGTGCTGGTAAAGGAGGGCTTCGAGCCGATGGTCTATTGTGTCGATGATCCGATCGCCGCCAAGCAGCTCGAGGAAGCCGGAGCAGTCGCGATCATGCCGTTGGGCGCGCCGATTGGCTCCGGCCTCGGCATCCAGAACCGCGTGACCATCCGCCTGATCGTCGAAGGCGCGACCGTCCCGGTGCTGGTCGACGCCGGTGTCGGGACGGCGAGCGATGCCGCGCAGGCGATGGAGCTCGGCTGCGACGGCGTGCTGATGAATACCGCAATAGCCGAGGCGAAGGACCCGGTGCTGATGGCGCGGGCGATGAAGGCTGCGGTCGAGGCGGGGCGCCTGGCGTACCTCGCAGGGCGGATGCAGAAGCGCCGTTACGCGGACCCCAGCAGCCCGCTGGCGGGGCTCATTTAGTCGCGGTGACGATATGGGCCGACATCGGCGCTTCAAAGCCGTTGGGTCCGTCAAATCGCTGCGCCGCCCTCGACAATTCCGCGAACACGCTGTCGAGCGCGTCCGCGCCATATTCTTCCAGTTCGACACGCATCGGCGAGCCGTAGCAAAGTCCGTGTGCGGCTTCGTCGGCGGACGCGGTGCGGCTGGTCAGGGTCACGGTGTCGATGCCAATGTCTGCGAACCCCGCAGCCTTGAGGTCGCGCTCGATCCAGTCACGCTCGTGATAGCTGAAAGGTCCGCGTTTCATGAACATCGGCGGGTTGTCGGGAAACTGCTCCAGCATCGTTCGGTGCGCGAGGTCGCTCATCGGATTGCGCTCGATCGCATCCCAAATGGCGAGAAGATAATGGCCGCCATCGCGCAGCACGCGTCGCGCCTCCCGGTTGCCCTGCACTTTGTCCGGGTAGAACATCACACCGAACTGGCAGACGACGAGATCGAAGCTGGCGTCGGCGAAGCGGAGCTCCAGCGCATCGGCCTGGCGGAACGTGACGTTCGGCGAAGCGACGCGCGGGGCGGCGACGTCGAGCATGGCCTGGTTGAGGTCGGTCGCCATGATTTCCGCGTCCGGCAGAGCATCAGCCAGCGCATTGGTCACGACGCCGGTTCCCGCCGCCGTCTCGAGGATGCGCGACGGCTGAAGCGCACGCGCGCGCTCCGCCATAACCTCGGCGTATGGCCGAAACAGTAGGGGCACGAGATATTGCTCGTAGTTCGCGGGTACAGACCCGGAGAATCGCACGTCGATCGAAGCCATCGGAACGCCCCCTTTTCCTCGTTGGTTCTGCCTTAGAGTCAGGTCCGTGACAAACTTCGCATCCGAGCGCGAGGAAATGGTCGAGCGGCAGCTGAGGCGCCGCGGGATTACGGAGCCTCACATCCTCGAGGCGTTCCGCGCCGTTCCGCGCGAGGCGTTCGTCAGCGAAGCCGTCGCGCACCTCGCTTATGGCGACCACCCGTTGCCGATCGAGGCGCAGCAGACCATTTCGCAGCCCTACATCGTCGCGCTGATGATCCAGGCGGCGGGGATCGAGGCCGGCGACACGGTGCTCGAGGTCGGCGCGGGCTCTGGCTATGCGGCTGCGGTCATGAGCCGGATCGCCGGCAAGGTCGTAGGCGTCGAACGCCAGCATGAGCTGGTCGAAGTGGCGCGCGAGCGGCTCGGGCGGCTTGGCTATGTCAATGTCGAGATCGTCAAGGGGGACGGGACCAGGGGATGGCCGGACAAGGCGCCGTTCGACGCCATCCTCGCCGCCGCGTGCGGCAGCCACGTGCCCACAGCGCTCATCGAACAACTGAAGCCCGGCGGGCGGCTGGTCATGCCCGTTGGCGAGCCCGGCTGGGTGCAGAAGCTGGTGAAGGTGACGAAGCAGCCCAGCGGAGCGCTGGAGCAGTCGGACCTCGGCGCCGTGCGCTTCGTTCCGCTGATCGGCGAGCAAGGCTGGAAGAATCCTTGAAACGGAACTCGAGGTTGCGCCGCTGTTCGGGCCCTTGGGACTCGGTCCACATCGGACGTGGTTGTAGGGGAGCATTCACGACTTCACAGCGTTGTTCCTGCAGATTTTTTAGCCGGCAGTGGCTGTTCCTGCAGGTCTTTTCGCTGGAGCAGTGGCATTGTCCTTCGGATCCCTTGAGCAAGACGATTTTTCGCCGCACGCGATCCCGCCGCATCAGCTCGCCGCAGTCATCGATCCCAACCGGCCGACGAGCGATCTGGTCGATGACTGCGACCCTTCGTCTCAAGGCAATTTCGGCGACTTCGGGAGTCTGTTCGGGCAGCTTGGGCAGCAGCAAGTGATCGAGCTTGGCAACCCGCTTCCGAAGAAGAAATATCTGCCGAGGAAGCGCGTCGGCAAATGCCACGCCGCGCATAACCGCGTGTTGCTCGGCAAGAAGCACAGCTAGACGCTAGGCGAGCGCCTTCTCGAACCAGTGATGGGCATAGAGCTCTTCGTTGAACGGAGCCACCTCGCGATAACCGGCCGAGCGGTACAGTTGCTGGGCCTCGGGCAGCGCCTGGTTGGTTTCAAGCTTCACGATCCTGTAGCCGATCGCGCGTGCTTTCTCCTCGAGCGCAGCGAGCAAGTGACGGCCCAGCCCGGCGCCACGCCCACCGGGCGCAATCCACATCCGCTTCAGATAGGCTGCGTCAGGATCCAGCGGCGTCAATCCGCCGCAGCCGATCGGCTCACCGCGCATACGCATGATTAGGAAGCTGCCAGCCGGCGGCGCAAACACATCGAGCGAGTGGAGCACGCTTTTGTCAGGGTCGAAGCCCTCTTTGAACCGTTGCTCGAGCTCGCGATAGTAAAGCTGCAGGCAGCGTTGGGCGGCCGCACCGGTCGCAGGTTCTTCTGCGATTACAACGTCCGCGTTCATTTCCTGGATTTCGCCTTTTCGCGCAGTTTCGAGATCGTGGTCGCGTTGCTGATCTGCTCGACGTCGGTCTTGCAGTGGAGCAGGCGAATGCCCTTACGCTGAAGCGCGCGGTCGAGCGCCGGGGCGAAGTCCTCGGTCTTTTCGATCGTCTCGGCCCAGTCGCCGTATGCGCGCGCAAGCGCGGCGAAGTCGGGGTTTCTGAGATCGGTCGCGGTGATGCGCTTCGGGTATTCGCGCTCCTGGTGCATGCGGATCGTGCCGAAACTCGAATTGTCGACCAGGATGACGAGGACGTCCGCGCCATATTGGGCGGCGGTCGCGAGTTCTTGGCCGTTCATCAGGAAGTCGCCGTCACCGGCGACACAGACGACCGCCCGGTCCTTGAAACGGAGCGCGGCGGCAACCGCGGCGGGGAGACCGTAGCCCATCGTCCCGCTGGTTGGCGCCAGCTGCGTCGGCATCGGGCCGTAGCGCCAGTAGCGGTGCCACCAGCCCGAGAAATTGCCGGCGCCGTTGCAGATGATCGTATTCTCCGGAAGCGCCAAGCGCATCGCAGCGACGCACGGGCCGAGGTCGAGCGTGACGCCCTTTCGCGGCTGTGGCTCACTCCATTTCAGCCATTCCTTGTGCGCGTCCTCGCCGCACGAAAAGCGAACCAGATCCGGGTCCTGCCACTCGTCCACCATCTCGGCGAACTCGCCCATGTCGGCGCAGATCGGCAGGTCGACATGGTAGACGCGGCCGAGCTCGTTGGGGTCGGGATGGACGTGGACGAGCGTCTGGCCGGGATGGTCGGGGGTGATCAGCGTATAGCCGTCGGTGGTCGCCTCGCCGAGCCGCGGGCCGACGGCGAGGATCAGATCGGCGTCGCGGATGCGCTGCTGGAGCTTGGGATTGGGGCCGTAGCCGAGCTGGCCGGCATAGACCTGGCAGGTGTTGCAAATGGCGTCCTGGCGGCGAAATGCGGCGGCGACCGGAATGCCGTAGCGGAAGGCGAAGTTGGCGAAATGATGCGACGCTCGCGGGCTCCAGTCGGCGCCGCCGACGATCGCCACGGGGTTGGTCGCGTCTTTCAACAGCTCGAACAGGGCCTGCACCGCGCCGGGGTCCGGCTCCTCGGCGAGTGGCGTCACGCAGGGGCGATCGAGAGCCTCGACCTCGTCGCGGAGCATGTCCTCGGGCAGCGCCAGCACGACCGGGCCGGGCCGCCCGGCGGTGGCGACGCGATACGCCCGCGCGACATATTCCGGGATGCGCCGAGCGTCCTCGATCCGCGTCGCCCATTTGGCGATGGGCGCGAAGAAGGCGGGAAAGTCGATCTCCTGGAAGCCCTCGCGGTCACGGTCGCCGCGCGTGACGTCGCCGATGAACAGGATCATCGGGGTCGAATCCTGGAACGCGACATGAACTCCGGCGCTGGCGTTGGTCGCGCCTGGGCCGCGGGTGACGAAGGCGATGCCCGGGCGC
>JBDTZJ010000149.1:0-4314 GCA_040005255.1 Sphingomicrobium sp. | reverse complement strand
ATGGACTGGAGCGAGGACGATTTCGCCGCCGGCTTCACGTTCGAAAATCCCAACGCCAAAGGCGCCTGTGGCTGCGGGGAAAGCTTCACCGTCTAGCCAGATTTTGATATAGGCAGCCGCGAAGGGAGAGTGTGCATGCTCCTGTTCGCGACCCTGTTCGCCGCTGCCGCCGCATCGACCGAGCCGATCGGCGACATGTCGGTGATCAACCCGAAGGCCAGCCAGCCGGCGACCTGCCCCGCGACCTCGCGCTATGAGGCGAGCGGCAGGGGGAAGACACCCAAGGCGCAAAAGTTGGGCGAGCTTCCGGACGCCGACGTCTACCGCGGGGTCTACCGCAAGATCGGGCGGTGCGAAGCGCCGATGATCGTCAAGTTCGGGGTGGTCGGCCGTTAGGCGGCCGCCTCCTGCGGTAAGAGGGGAAATACCATGTCACGTGCGATCACTTTGCTGTTCGCGATTGTCGCTTATGCGATCTTCTTTGCGACCTTCCTCTACCTGATCGTGTTCGTCGGCGACTTCAGCTTTTCCGCCAAGACGGTCGACGTCGGGCCTGATGCCCCGCCGCTGACCGCGGCAATCGTCGACCTTGCCCTGATCGCGTTGTTTGGGCTGCAGCATAGCGTCATGGCGCGGCCGGCGTTCAAGGCCAAATGGACGCGCATCGTCCCGCCACCGGCCGAACGTAGTGTCTACGTGCTAGCCGCGAGCATCGCGCTGATGATCCTGTTTTTCGGCTGGCGACCGATCGATGCGATCGTCTGGAACGTGACGAACCCGCCGCTGCAAACGCTAATCTGGGCCCTCTTCTGGATCGGCTGGGCAACCGTGCTCATCAGCACCTTCCTGATCAACCATTTCGAGCTGTTCGGGGTTCAGCAGGCCTGGTTCAATCTCAGGGGGAGACAGGCTGCCCCGCCGGAGCTTCGGCAGCCGCTGTTTTACCGATGGGTCGCGCACCCGCTCTATCTGGGTTTCTTCCTCGCCTTCTGGGCGGCACCGGAGATGACCGCCGGCCATTTGCTCCTCGCGGCGGGCGTATCGGTCTACATGCTGATCGCGATCCGGTACGAGGAACGCGATCTGACCGACCTCTTCGGCGACGATTATCGCCAGTATCGCTCCGGCGTCGGCGGACTCCTGCCGCGGTTCAGGCGGCGGAGCTCCTGACGGCCCGGCTCTCGTTGGTCCCTAGAAGCTCAGCGCAAAGCGGACGGCCGCGCCCTTGTCGTCGGGCAGGCTGGCGATATGCCCCGGCTGCCGGCGGTAGAAGAGATTGGCGCCAAGCCAGGCATTATCGCTGATCAGCGTCGTTCCGTAGCTCAGCTCCGCATCCACCTCCCGGCCGGTCGGGGTCAGCGACAGCCGGCTCAGCGTGTCGGTCGCGCTGCCGGTGGCGTAGTCGTATGCCGTCGGCAGCATCATCGCGAAGCCGCCATGCTCGACGCGCAGCGGTTGCGCCACGCGGAAGCCAAGCGAGTCGCGATGAGACAGCACCCGGCTCTTGGCGAGATCGACAGCATAAGCGCCGGTCTGGAATCTGCCCGCGGCGAATTGGGTCCAGCCGCGCCGCGCGGTCAGCGTGCTGGTCCAGCCGCCACCGAAATCGTGCCGCGCCTCGGCGTCGAGGAACAAGGTGGTCGCGCCGCCGCCGCCGAGCACGTTCGACATGCGCCCGCCAAGCAGCGACTGCTTCTCATCAAGCCGGCTGACGCCGAGCGACAGCCAGTTGGAACCGAAGCGGCGGTCGGCGGCGATGCTGGTGAAGCGATAGGGCGATCCCGTCGCGCTCGTCTTCACCTCCTGCCAGACATTGCCCGTCTCACCGGCAATCGTGACGCCGACGCTGCCCAACTGGCGGCGGACGGCCAGGCTGCCGTTACGCTTGGCCGAAAAGCCGGGATTGCCGGCGATGTCACTGGCGATCAGGAACGAACCGGCGTGGGCGCCCGTCAGGCGGCGCTCCATCGCCTTGGCGCCCTCGGCGAAACCGAGCGCGACCGCGGTCTTGTTGTCGATTCGCGCGACCGCCGAGCCGGCGATCAGCCGCGACTTGCGCAGGTCCTCGGGCCCAATACCCATCCGATCGAGCGTATAGCCGCCGGCAAGGTCGTGCCGCTGAGATACCGTCATGGCGATGGTCACCGGCCCGGCCTCGCCGCCGGCGACCTTCACGTCGCCCTGCAACGCGCGGGACAGCGGATGATCGATGTCGGCGCGGCGCAGCGTCTGCGCGAGGTTGAGCATGTAGGCGCGGTCGTAGCCGTCGAGGATGATGGCGCCCATCGATTGACCGGTTACCGCATCACCGGCCGCACCCGGCATGTCACCGGTGGTCCCGGTCACCGGGATCTTGCTGTCGGCCAGGCTGGTGGTGCCGATCGGCTGGAATGCCCGCTGGATGTTTAGCCGGCCATGGCCGTAGATCGCGTCCACGCCTGCGGCACCGAGGTCGTCGGCGCTGGAGAAGAGAATATTGACGATCTGCATGCCCGTAAGGTTGGGAAAGGCCTGCGCCATCAGCGCGACCGCACCGGTGATCGTCGGGGCCGAAAAGCTCGTCCCCGACCACAGGAATTGCGTGCCAGTCTGGTCGGGCGCACGGTCGCGGTAGCCGAGGGCCATCAGATAATAAGCCGCGCCCGTACCGGCGCGGTTCGAGAAGTCCGAGATCGTGTTGACGTCGGGGCTTCCGCCGACCGAGCCGGCAATGATCACGGAACCGGGGAAGTTCTGCGCCGGGACCAGCGCAAAGGGGTCCGGTTGCGAGCCTTTGGTCGGGTCGGTGCCGTCGTTACCGGCGGAAATGACCAGCACAATCCCGGCATTCACAGCGCGCTGCATTGCTGAAAGCAGCTGGTTGCCGGGAGGGTCGCCGCCAAGCGACATATTGATGACTTTCGCACCGGCGAGGCGCGCGGCGTCGATTCCCGCCGCGATCGCGCCGTCGAAGAATTTACAGCCGCCGGTGCCGCTGCACGAGCCGGGCGAGTCGGTGCGTTCGCTGACGATGGTCGCGTCGAATGCGACTCCCATCGTGCCGCTGTTGTTGCGCGCTGCTGCGGCGACGGCGCTCACCGCGGTGCCGTGTCCGCCTTCGTCGCTGACTCCGCGGTTGCCGGCAACGTCACCGCTTGCCGGATCAATGCGGCCGGCAAATTCGTCGAGCGCCGGATTGATGCCGCTGTCGATGATGCCGATCTTTATTCCGCGTCCAGTGGCGCCGGCGTTGTAGGCAGCGATTGCGTTGGACACGACCGAGTATTGAGACGCCTGATATTCGGTGGTGTTGTAGTTCGTTCCTGGCGTTGGGGTCGGCGTCGGCGTCGGCGTCGGTGTGGGCGTCGGAGTCGGCGTGGGGGTTGGAGTCGGAGTCGGAGTCGGCGTGATCGGCGCCATGGGAATCGGCAACGCTCCGCCGCCCTCGCCACACGCGCTCAGTCCGAACGCCATGACGAGCAGGCCCGCGCCAGTTCCCAGTAGCCGCTGCTTCATTGTTGCCTCCGCTCAACCCGTTGAAAATACACGGCTTCCCGAGGATCCTTATGGTTTATAAATCCTTTCAATTTGCTTAAGCCCAAGAAGTGGCTAGTCGCCGAGCCGCCGATGGACCCCCGCTTCGCCCATATACGCGATTGGATCTTCGATCTCGACAATTGCTTGTACCCGGCGTCCACTCGGCTCTTCGCGCTGATCGACGAGCGGATGACCGCTTATATCGAGCGCCTGCTCGATTGCGGGCCGGAGGAGGCGCGGCGCGTGCAGAAGCACCACTTCCACACCCACGGAACCACCCTCGCCGGCCTGATCAAGGAGCATGAGGTCGACCCGCATGACTTCCTCGAGGACGTCCACGACGTCCCGCTCGACCGGGTCAAGGGTGACAACCGCCTGGCGCGCCTGCTGCCGCGGCTGCCTGGCCGCCGCTTCGTCTTCACCAACGGGGACGCGCCATACGCCCGGCGGGTGCTTGAGGCGATCGGTGTGCACGAACATTTCGACGACCTCCACGACATCCACGCCAGCAGCTACCGCGCCAAGCCCGACCCGCACGGCTATGAATTGCTGTGCGAGCGCTTCGGCATCGATCCTGCCAAGGCGCTTCTCGCCGACGACATGGCCCGCAACCTAGTGCCGGCAAAGCAGCTCGGAATGACCACCGTCTGGGTCGACAACGGGTCAGAGCGCGGCGACGACGGCTTCGACCCGGCTACGATCGACCATCGAATCACTGACGTCGCGGACTGGCTGAAAACCATCCTCGGAGATTCATGAATGAACGAGCTTGAGCCGCTAATCGACCAGCTGTGGGAA
>JBDTZJ010000148.1:0-4337 GCA_040005255.1 Sphingomicrobium sp. | reverse complement strand
CGCCCTTTTTCTCCCAGTCGCCGTAGCGGGTGGGATCAAGCCTCTCCTCCTCTCCGGCCGGCGGCGGTGCGGGCTCGAGCGGCTCGGGCTTGGGAACCGGAGGCGAGGGGCTGAGGTAAGCCGGGGCGTCCAAATGCTTCGGGCGTTTCATCACGCCAAGATGAGGTCGGGCGAGCAATATGCCAAGCGTTGAGGGAGTCGGAGCGCGCCGCGCGGCGCTGCAGATGCTCGACGCCGTGCTGCGTCGCGGCCAGACTCTCGATGGCGCCGCGGGAGCGGTGCGAAATCTCTCAGCACCGGATCACGCCCTGGCGATCGCGATCGCCGGCGAAGCGCTGCGCCGCCTGCCTGACCTCGACGCACTGATCGACAGCGCGACCCGCCAGCGCCTGCCCGACGACAGCAAGGCGCGGATGGTGCTGCGCCTCGCGCTCGCGCAGAAGGTCGGCCTCGGCATGCCCGATCACGCGCTCGTCGCGACCGCACTGCCACTGGTCGATGGCGGCCCGCGGCGGCTGGTGCATGGCGTGCTTGGAACGTTGCTCCGGCGCGGCGTGCCGGCAATGGATGCCCTGCGCCTGCCGGCCGACGTCGAAGACCGCTGGCGGACCGCTTGGGGCGATGAGGTCGTTCAGGCCGCTCGCCGCCAGATCGCAGTCCGGCCGCCGCTCGACCTGACGTTCGCCGACGATGGCGAGGCGCAGCGCTACGCCGAGGCCCACAACGGCGTTTCGCTGGCGCCAAGGCATGTCCGTTTGCAGAGCTCGTCCGTGACAGAACTGTCCGGCTTCGGCGAGGGGCGATGGTGGGTCCAGGACCTCGCGGCCTCGCTGCCCGCGCGACTTGTGGCGGCCGATGCAGCCGGTGTGCTGGACCTCTGCGCCGCGCCCGGCGGCAAGACCATGCAACTCGCGGCAGCAGGGCACCGGGTTACGGCGATCGACGCCTCGGAGAGTCGTCTGGCACGACTGCGGGAGAATCTCGACCGCACCCACCTCGAAGCCGAACTCGTCGAAGCCGACACGCTCAAGTGGACGTCAGTCGGACAATATGACGCCATCCTGCTCGATGCGCCGTGCTCGGCGACCGGCACGTTCCGGCGTCATCCGGAGGTTCTCTATCGCGCTCGCCCGCGGGTCATCGCGGAGGGCGCTGAGCTACAGGTAAAGCTGCTCGAGCGCGCGGCCAAATGGCTGAAGGCTGGCGGAACGCTCGTCTATTCCGTCTGCTCGTTGGAGCCGGAGGAAGGCGAACGGGCCGTCGGCGACTTCCTCGCCGGCAATCCGGCCTTCTCGATCGAGGCTCCGCACTCCGGCGAACTTCCCGGCTTCGTCCCCATCTCGCCCGAAGGCTGGGTCCGCATCCTGCCCGGCCTGCTCGAACCCGAGGGCGGGCTCGACGGCTTCTTCATGGCGCGCCTTGTCCGCGCCGGTTAAACCCGCTTAATCATCCTCGTGACAATCATCGCCCCCTCGATCCTGTCGGCCGACTTCGCCAAGCTCGGCGAGGACGTGCGCGCGATCGACCAGGCCGGCGCCGACTGGATCCATGTCGACGTCATGGACGGCCATTTCGTGCCGAACATCACGATCGGCCCCGGCGTGGTGAAGGCGCTTCGGCCGCATACGACCAAGCCGTTCGACGTCCATTTGATGATCTCGCCGGTCGACCCGTTCCTCGACGCCTTCGCCGAGGCCGGCGCGGACATCATCACCGTCCATCCCGAGGCGGGCCCACACCTCCATCGCACCGTCCAGCAGATCAAGGCGCTCGGCAAGAAGGCTGGCGTATCATTGAACCCCGCGACGCCGGCAAAGGTCCTCGACTACGTCCTCGAAGACCTCGATCTCGTGCTGGTGATGACCGTGAACCCGGGCTTCGGCGGGCAGAAGTTCATCGCCGGCCAGCTCGCCAAGATCGAGGCGATCGCCAATCGCATCGCCAAGCAGAATCTGCAGGTTGAGCTCGAGGTCGACGGCGGGATCGATCCCGAAACCGCTCGCGAGGCGGTTGGCGCGGGCGCGACGGTGCTCGTCGCCGGCACGGCCGCCTTCCGCGGCGGCCCCAACGCCTACGCCGACAACATCAAGGCGCTCAGGGGCTCGGCGTGAGCGACTCAAAGTCCGGCCACTCGTCGGATGCCGAGCGCGCCGTCGTCAGCAAGCTTGCCCGCGGCTCGCTCCTGTCGCGCTTGAGGCCCTCGAAGCAGCCGCTGAAGATCGTGGCGGTTCCGCGCGACCACGTCCGCGGCGAACGCGCGCGGGGCGACGCCCTGCTCGCCGGCCGCTTCACCGTCGGCAGCGAGACGCTCCCGCTCAAGGATCTCGACTTCGCAATCGTCGGAGCTTCCAGTCCCCTCGCCGAGCAGATCCAGGGCTTCTCCTGGCTGCGCGACCTTGCCGCCGCCGCGTCGCGCGAGAAAGGCGCCCGGCTCGCCGAGGCCGTGGTCGGCCGCTGGCTGCTCGCGCACGGCACCAAGGTCGACGACGCCTGGGCGCCCCATCTGTGGGGCGAGCGGATCCTCTTCTGGACGGCCTACGCGCCCTACCTCCTGTCGAGCAGCGACAGCGGCTATCGTTCGGCGCTGCTCAACACGCTCGCCCGCGGTGCTCGCCATCTCGACTCGAGTGCCGACAGGGCCGCCGCCGGGCTCGATCGCGTGACCGCCTGGTGCGGCGTCGTCGCCGCCGGGCTGCTGCTCCAGGGCGGAGTCCCGCGCGTCGCCCGCGGCGAGGCCGGCCTGGCCCGAGCGCTCGCCTCGGCCCAGTTCGACGACGGCGGCCTGATCAGCCGCTCGCCTTATGAGCAGGTCCAGCTGGTCGACCGCTTCGGCCTGCTGCGCGCCTGTTACATGGCGGCCAAGGAGACGATGCCCGAAGGGATCGAGGCGGCGGCGCAGGCCTCGCTCGCCGCGCTTCACGGGATCATGATGGGGGACGGCGCGCTGTCCAGCTGGCAGGGCTGCGGTCCCGGCGAGGCCGCCCGCCTGACCGGCTTGATCGACGGTTGCGGGCTGCGCGCGCGGCCCCTGCGGCAGGCGCGGGGCTGGGGCTATCAGCGGATGTCGGCGCTCGGGACGATCCTGGTGCTCGACGCCGCCCCGCCTCCGCCGCAGAAGATGGTCGAGCAGGGCTCGGCCTCGACCCTCGCCTTCGAGCTGTCCGACGGCGGCCAGCGGCTGGTCGTCAATTGCGGCGGGCCCGGACCTCTCCCGACCGATCTGTCTCACGAGCTCGTCGAGGGCCTCCGCACCACCGCCGCCCACAGCACGCTCGTGCTCGCCGACACCAACTCGACCAACATCCTTGCCGACGGGTCACTCGGCAAGGGCGTCGAGGACGTCACCATCGAGCGTAGTGACGATAATGACGCGAGCCGGCTCGAAGCGAGCCACGACGGCTATATCCGGACGTTCGGCCTGGTCCACAAGCGCAGTCTGATGCTCGGCAACGACGGCAAGGAGCTGCGCGGGGCCGACCAGCTGATTCCCAGGGGCCGCAAGAAAATCCGCGAGGCCGCGCCTTATGCCGTCCGCTTCCACGTCGCGCCCGGGCTCGAGGCCACCATCACCGCCGACGGATTGGGCGCGATCCTCCGCTCGAAAGGCGCGCCGCCGTGGAATTTTCGCTGCCGCGGCGGCAATCTCGCGCTCGAGGAGAGCATCTGGATCGATGGGCGCGGCCAGCCGCATAATGCGATCCAGCTTGTCATCATCGGCGAAATTTCGGCATTGGGCGGCGACATCGGCTGGACCTTCCGCCGCGCCAGCTAGCACCAAGAGGAATTCGATGACCGACCTTGTCCCCGTTCGCCGGGCACTGATTTCGCTTTCCGACAAGACGGGCCTGGAGGAATTGGCGGCAGGGCTGGCCAGGCACGGGGTCGAGATCGTTTCCACTGGAGGAACCGCGGCCAAGCTGCGAGCCGTTGGCGCGGACGTCCGCGACATATCCGACCTCACCGGCTTCCCGGAGATGTTGGACGGCCGGGTGAAGACGCTTCACCCCAAGGTTCACGGCGGTCTGCTCGGCGTCCGCGACAATCCCGACCATGTTGCCGCGATGGAGGAGCATGGGATTGCGCCGATCGACCTTGTCGTCGTCAATCTCTACCCGTTCCTCAGCACCGTGATGAGCGGCGCCGAACGCGACATGGTGATCGAGAATATCGACATCGGCGGCCCGTCGATGGTTCGGTCCGCGGCCAAGAATCATGCCCATGTCGCTTGTCTCACCGATCCCGCCGACTATGCCGACCTGCTGGCCGAGCTCGACGCCAATGGCGGCGCGACGACCCTGGAGCTTCGCCGCAAGCTTGCTGCCAAGGCCTTCGCGCTG
>JBDTZJ010000147.1:0-4341 GCA_040005255.1 Sphingomicrobium sp. | reverse complement strand
CGTAGCGAACGGGCCCTTCGCCCGCGCAGAGGAGATCAAATGGCCAACTGGCAAGACCCGCAAACGACCGGCGTGACCGCCGCGACGGTAGGCGTTCCGCGCGCCACCCGGGATGTGGGCCTCCGGTCCTACATGCTTTCGGTGTACAACTACATGGCGTCGGGGGTGCTGCTGACCGGCATCGTCGCGCTGCTGTTCGCGCCTTACGCCGGGCAAGTCCTGATTTCGGCGAGCGGCCGTGGCATGAGCCCGCTCGGCTGGATCATCATTTTGTCGCCGCTCGCCATCGTGTTCGCGATGAGCTTTGGCGCCGCGCGAATGCGCACCGGCACTCTGCAGATTCTGTTCTGGGCTTTCGCTGCGCTCATGGGCCTGTCGATGTCGACGCTCTTCCTTGTGTATACCGGGGCGTCGATCTCGCAGACCTTCTTCGCGACCTCGGCGGCGTACCTTGGGCTCAGCCTGTACGGCTACACGACGAAGCGCGACCTCAGCGGTCTGGGCACGTTTCTGATCATGGGCGTGGTTGGAATCCTGGTGGCGATGCTGGTCAACCTGTTCCTGCATTCGACCGCGATGGCGCTGGCGATCAGCGTGATCGGCGTGCTCCTGTTCGCGGGCCTGACGGCTTACGACACGCAGCGGATCAAGAGCATGTACTTCCTTGTCCAGGGCACCGAGATGGCCGGCAAGACGGTCATCATGGGCGCTCTGACGCTCTACCTGGACTTCATCAACATGTTCCAGTTCCTGCTGAGCTTGATGGGGAATCGCCGCTAAGCGCAGCGAAAACGGCACAAAAGGAGAGGGCCGGCGGAGCGGATCCGCCGGCCCTTTTCGTTTGGGGGCAATTCCGGTCCTGCCATGGGTTCAAGCGGACGGTGGCAGGACCGGACTTGTGCAAGCAGCCGGGGGGTAAGGTGGCTGCGAAACGGGGTTTAACCGAGTCGGCGTTAAGCATGGTCAAAGGGACATGGTTACCGAAACCGCAACAGACTCGGCCTTGGTCGGGGCGCGAATCTGCTAAGGCTGGGCAGGCGTTCAGGGAGAATCTCGATGTGCGATAGCGACAATCACCAGGGTTACATCGCCGACACCGCCTTCACCCGCCGTTCCGTGGTCCTGACCATGTCATCGGCTGCCGTAGTCGCCGGCCTGCCGACCGCCGCTTTGGCCGCCAACCTCATCGAGACGGACGTGATGGTGCCGACCCCGGACGGTTCGGCGGATGCGGTGCTCATCCACCCCGCGGGATCGGGCTCGTGGCCGGCGGTGTTGATGTGGCCCGACATCCTCGGCCTGAGGCCGGTATTCCGTGAGAGGGGTCGGCGGCTCGCGGCCGCTGGCTATACCGTGCTGGTTCCCAATCCCTTTTACCGGACCCGGCGAGCGCCGATCGTCACCGGGGCGTTCGATTTCAACGATCCCAAGCAGCGCGACAGCATCATGAGTTTGCGTTCCACCCTGACGGACGCCGGGATCGACAAGGACGCGGCGGCATTCGTCACCTTCCTCGACAAGCAGAAGCAAACCAATCGCCGCAAGGGCGCGGGGGTGCAGGGCTATTGCTTCAGCGGCCCATTCGCCTTCCACACCGCGGCCGTCCGGTCCGACCGAATTCGCGCGGTCGGCAGCTTTCACGGCGGGGGCCTGGTGACCAAGGACGCAAACAGCCCGCACCTGCTTATCCCCAAGACGAAGGCCAGCTTTGTCGTCGCGATCGCTCGCAACGACGACCAAAAGCAGCCCGATGCGAAGGACGTTCTGAAGGCGGCCTTTGTCGCGGCAAAACGCCCGGCGGTCGTCGAGGTTTTCCCAGCCGACCACGGCTGGTGCGTGCCCGGCAGCCAGCCCTATGACCACGCCTCCGCCGAGCGGGCCTGGGCCGAGCTACTGCGCCTCTATCGCACCAACCTGGTTTGATGGCAGCAAGCGTCCAGCTTCAGGCGGGTTGAGGCTGAGCTGGAGCCGGCTGCATCTCAGCGATCAGCTTGCCATCGATGTCCTTGGCGCGGTGATAGGCCGGGCGGTCGGTCATGCGCCGCGCGTAGTCGACGAACACAGGCCTCGGCTCGAGCAGGTTGAAGGCCAGCATGAAATTGACGTTCGCGCCGACGAACAGGTCCGCGGCCGTGAAATGGTCGGCGGCGATATAGTCCTTGCCGGTCAGCGCTTTTTCGAGCGTGGCGATGGCAAGGTCGTAATTGCCGTAGCCGAACATCCGCTGCCGCTCCGGGCTTGGCTCCCAGCCGGCCGCCTTGTTGCTGAATGCCGCCTCGACCGGTCCGGAGGTGAAGAAGATCCAGCGGTAATAAGCGGCGCGGTCGCCCAGCGGCGGGGCGAGGCCGGCCTCGGGGAACGCGTCGGCGAGGTAGCAGCAGATCGCGGCGACCTCGGTCACCACCTTGCCCCGGTGTTTGATCGCCGGAACCTTGCCCATCGGATTGACCGACAGATAGGGCTCGGCCTTCATGGTCGAGGCATAATCGAGCACCTCGGTCTCGTAGGGCTCGCCGACTTCCTCGAGCATCCAGCGGATGGTCTGCCCGCGCGACTGGGGATGGGTGTAGAAAATCAGGTCGGCCATGGTTCAAGTCTCCTTGCGAATCTGGAACAAAGCAGGAACTAGGCCCGTTCTGAAGCCGGCTCAAGCCTCTCCCGCGTGGCCTTCAGCTATTTCACCCCGATGACGTCTCGCTCAACCGCGCTCGCCTTTTTTCGGCAGAGTGGCGGCCGGCGGGGGAGTAACGGCGCCGCCGCGCTCGCCCGCAGACCGGTCACGCGCGGCACGGAATTCGCTCTCGGGGCTCCAGTTGGGCCAATCGCGCGAATTGGCGACCCGCTGCCCGACGGCGAAAAGCAACTGCGCGTCGTCGGCCATTCCGCTGAAGTCCCAATTCGGCGAGAACTGGTCGGCAGGCTGGTGGTACATGGTCGTGATGTAATTCTTCGACCATGCCTCGGCCCGCGGGACGCCGCCGTTCACGAGATCCTGTCCCGGCGTGAAGCTCAGCGCCGGAACGCCGGTCTTCGCGACCGTGAAGTGATCCGAGCGGAAGAAGCCGCCGGTTTCTGGATGTGGGTCCGGCGTGAAGCGCCGGCCGCGCTTCGCCCCTTCCTCAACCAGCATGTCGAGCAGGCCGAACTTCTGGTTGCCGCGAACGGAGAAGTCGCGCGCGGGGCCAAGGACGCCGAGCACGTCCATGTTGATCATCCCGGCCGTCTTGCCGAGCGGGTAGAGCGCATGGGTCGCGTAATATTCGCTGCCCAGCAGGCCTTTCTCCTCCGCGGTCACGGCCATGAACACGACCGAACGGTCGGGCCGCGGACCTGAAGCGAAGGCGCGGCCGAGCTCGATCAGCTCGGCGAGCCCGGTGCCGTTGTCGATCGCACCATTGTAGATGCGATCGCCCTTCGCATCGGGCAGCCCGACCCCAAGGTGGTCCCAGTGGGCGGTGTAAATGACCGTCTCGTCTGGATATTTCTTGCCGGGCAACAGGCCGACGACGTTGTGCGAAGTGATCGTGCTGACGTTCGCATTGCCGGTCGCGCTGACTGTCGATTTGAGGTCGATCGGCTGGAAGTTGCGCAGCTTGGCGGCCGCCTTGGCCTGTTCGAAGTCAAGCCCGGCGGCGCGGAACAGCTTCACCGCGACGTCGCGCTGGATCCAGGTCTCGAACGGCGTGTGGCTGGCCGCCGGGTCCTGGCGGACGATGTCGAACTGCGTGTTGCTGTTGGAGTTCTTGACCGTTGCCCAGCCGTAGGAGGCGGGGCCGGTCTCGTGGACGATCATCACGCCCGCCGCGCCGCGCCGCGCGGCTTCCTCATATTTGTAGGTCCAGCGGCCGTAATAGGTCATGGCCTTCCCGCCGAAATCGCCTTCTCCGCCGTCGAAGTCGGGATCGTTGATGAGGAGGACGATGACCTTTCCGCGCACGTCCACGCCCTTGAAGTCGTCCCAGTTGCGCTCGGGCGCGGAGACTCCGTAGCCGACGAACAGCAGGGGCGCGTTGGCAAGGCGGATCTGGTTCTGGCCGTTCTGCGGCGCGCGCACCGCAATGTCCGCGCCCTGCGCGAGCGGCAAGGCGCCGGCCGGGGTTTGAACGGTCACGACCGGATCGCCGGTGAATTCGGCGCGCAGCAGGGGCACGGCCTGCGTCCAGCTGCGCTGGCCGTCAACCACGTCGCCGCCCGGCTGGAGGCCCGCCTTGGCGAACTGGTCCTGCAAATAAGCAACCGTCTTGGTCTCGCCGTTCGTGGCCGGGGCCCGGCCCTCGAAAGCGTCGGAACCCAGCGTCTGCACATGCTGCGACAAGCGCTGCGTGCTGAAGGTGGGCGCGG
>JBDTZJ010000023.1:0-14820 GCA_040005255.1 Sphingomicrobium sp. | reverse complement strand
AATGGAGATGCATGTCGAATGGCTTCAGCCGGCGCAGCACCGCGCTGCCGATCCGCCCGGCGGCGACGGTGCCGACGTGCATGCCCTCGACATCGTACGACCGGGCGGCGCAATCGGCGATGTTCCAGCCGCCCTCGCGCACGACGTCGTGCGACGGGAGGTAATTGCGCACCAGGCTGAGGATCATCATCACCACATGCTCGGAAACGCTGATCGAATTGCAGTATGTGACCTCGGCGACCGTGATCCCCTTGTCGATCGCGGCGGCGAGATCGACGTGATCGGAGCCGATTCCGGCGGTCAGGGCGAGCTTGAGGTTGCGCGCCTTGGCGATGCGCTCGGCGGTCAGATAGGCCGGCCAGAACGGCTGCGAGATAACCACTTCGGCGTCGACTAGCTCGCGCTCGAAGACGCTGTCTGGCCCGTCCTTGTCGGACGTCACGACCAACGTGTGGCCATTGCTTTCCAGATAGTTGCGCAGGCCAAGCTCGCCAGACACACAGCCGAGCAGTTCGCCCGGTTGGAAATCGATGGCTTTCGGCGACGGCAGGCTTTGCCCGTCGGGATAGCGCTCGATCCTGGGCAGGCCGTGGCGCGGATAGGAGTCCGGCATGCCATCGATCGGGTCGTCGTAAAGGACGCAAAGAACCTTCGCCATTGGCACCCTCCTTCGGCGAGGAATGTACGCCCGCCGCTAGGCCCGGGCGGCGTTGGTGTCGATGGGCCTAGATTTCGAGCAGGGCATAGGGCCGCCCGAACTTCGCCTTCACCTCGAACTGTGCGACGTTGAACACGGGCGTGCCGCGCGGCGTACGCCCCTCGTATGTGCCGTGGTGGGCGTGGCCGTGGACCACCGCTTTCACATGGTCGAAGCGATCGATTGGATCGCACAGCCGCTGCTCGAGGGTGTGCACATTATCCACGACCGCTCAAACGGGACGGGCGAGCGGGCGGTTCCCTGAAAGCCGGCACCGCGAAACGCAGCGAATACATCACCCCTAAATTGCGGACCTTCGAGTAGACCGTGGTCTATTCAGCTAACCGGGCGAGAATGCCCTTCATCTGTTCGATCTCTTGTGTCTGAGACACGATAATCCGACCGCACAAGATCTTGATCTCTGAATCGCGAATTTGTGCCTTTGAGCACATCAACACCGCGCCCGAATGGTGCGGGATCATTGAACGCAGGAATTGGCGGTCGCCAATCGCGGACTGCGCCCGCACGCCCCAGAACGCGAGAACGAACAGCAAGGCAAAGACGGCATAGAGGATCAGGTTCAGTCTCCGGTCTTGGTACATCGAGCCCATCAGCAGCAGCATCAGAATGCCCATCGGCATGGCCATCGTCAGCGCCATGTAGGCCATGTTGAGGTTGTTGAAGAACTCATTGGCGCTCCAGATCATCTCGAACATCAGCAGATACATGATGACCGTGCTGATAATGATGTTGAGGCCGAGCATTCGGTAATGCTGTCGCATCATCCGCCTGTCCGTCCGACCGTGGTTCGCGTGTCCTTGTTCCACTTCCCTCTCCTTTGAAGCTCGCTCTAGTGGCGATGCTCGTGAACATGCCCGGCTGGGTGAGTGTGGGGCTTGGACGTGGTGTCGTGCTCTTCACCCACGCCGCCCATGTGCTCCATCATTGCCTCGTGGCTCTCAGGCGCGCTGGCGACTGCTGCTTTGTATTGCTCGGGTGACATCTTCGGCAGCTGGCGAATGAACGCGACCATGTCCCAGATTAGCTGGTCGTCATGGGTCTTTCCCCACGCCGGCATAGCCGTGAGCTTCACGCCGTGCTTGATGATCCAGAACATCTGCTCCGGCGTGTGCTTGTTGCCGAGCGCCAGCTCAGGCGCCGGCGGATATAGACCTTGGCTCAACTCTGATTTTTCAAGACCTGGACCCCGATGACATCCGGTGCACATCTCGTTGTAGAGCCCGGCGCCCGCGGCAATCCGCTTCGGATCATTAAAGTCGGCAGGCACCTTGATGTCACGCGAATGGGCGGCGATTGCCCGCTCACGCAGCGCGTCGAGTGTGCTGTAGACGAACTTCGAATGCGGAGCGTCGGCCGCTATGTTGTAGGCGCCGATGTAGATGAAAATGCCGACGAAGCCGGCGATCACCAGCAGAACGACCAGAACGAACGTCGCACTCGGAAGGTGACGGCGCAGATCTAGGCTCATGACACTGCTCCCGATGACCAGTGGATATGAAAGATCTTCCAGCCTTGGCCAACACGGCGAAGCAGCATCGTTTCCGTGGTTACCCGATCGACAGGCTTCCCCTTGTAAGTCCCGGACATTCGGCCCTCGGTCGCAATCCAACCAAACGAGCCACTAGACCCGCCGGAGCGCCGGACAATGTTCGAATGGCCGACCTTTGAGAAAGCGGCATCTGCCGGAAGGTGATGGGCGGCATATTCCGCCTTCGACCGCTCGGCTCCCCCTTCTTCGAAGATCAACGCGTCCTCGGCGAGCAGCGCGGCAGCCAACCGAGTGTCTCCGCGTTGCAAGGCCGCGTGGAACGCATCGACCGTTGCTGCCGCACTGTGCGCCGAAGCAGGCAGGGCTGTTTGCTGAGTTGCGCTCCCGACTGACTCGTGGGCCCAAACCGGAGACGCAAGCGTCAGCAGGATTGCAAAGCCGGCACTCCAAATTGCTATCAAACGCCTCATTTTGGCTCCCCTCAATCAAGCTTCAGCCGAACGAAGCCCATCGCTCCGGTCGGATTGTGACCGGCATAAAGCGGTGCGAGGGCATCGGGCACGAAGTTCAGCGCGAATAGCCCGCCCGTCCCAATGGAGAGATGCTCGCCGATCGGAAAGTCCCGAACGGCGCCGAGCGACACCTTGCCGACGCGGTAAGCCGGTCCGTTGTCAACTTGGGCGACAAGCTCCCGGTTTTCGGTGATCTCGCCGCGCCCGAACACCGTCCAGCCTGCGTGCTTGAGCGAGGTCTCGGCGCCATAGGCGTCGTCGTTGTGGCCCTGGGCGCTCTTGCGCCCCCAGGCGAGCGTCCCGGCGAGCTTCCAGCCGGGCGCAATCTCCCTAGCGTAGAGTGCGCTGGCGGACAGCCGATTCTGGTTCACACCGGGCTCGAGTTGCTCGGGGTCCACGAAGTGCCCCCAGCTGGCTTGCAGTGCCAACGTGGATGTTGGATTCCAGGAGACGCGAACAGCCGTGGAGTCCAGGGGTCCTGTCTCGATATTCCAGCGATACTGATCGGGCTCGCGTCCGTTGAACCGGCTGACCTCGAGCTTCACGCGATCGAGGACGATGCCGCCAGTGACCACGCCAAAGCTGATGTGCGTGGAGTCGAGCCAATGATGGCTTATCGGCGCTTCAGGCGAATCGAGGATCGCCTCGCGGTGCATGAAGGCTGGGGGGCCAAAGGCGGGCTCGCCGGGCAGGGCGGCGTAGAGGAACAGGCTGCTTTTCGGCCCGATGCTCTGCGAAGCCGAAGCGGACAGCTCCATGAAGAAATCATGGGGATGCTGCCGGTCGATCAGGCGATCGCGCCCGTTGGCCGTCTCGCCGCTGGCAAGCAGCAGCGGATAACCGCTCTTTCCCATCAGCGGATCGGGGCTGACCATTGCCTTGAACTGCAACGTGCCGTTTCCAAGCGGGCGATTGGCCATGCCCATCAGCATGCCGGATGCGAAGGCCTTGTCGGCGCCGCGCGGACCTGACTGATGATCGTAGACGAGGTTGAGGACGCCATGGGCCATCAAGGTCCAGTCACCGCTCGTCGTCATCAAGCCCGTATGCTCGGAGGTATCGGGCTGCCACGCGGTGCCGGATGATTCCCGCTCCATCGGATAGGGACCGAGCGCGCCCTTCATCGCCATGCCGCGGTCGCCATGCGCCATTGCCATCCCGCCCATTTGGGAATGGTCCATATGCTCCATCGGCGGCATCGCCTGGGTCGCGCCGGGCGTCGGCTGGGCCGGCATCGGCATGGTCATGCCGGGCCTATGCTCATGCTCCGACGGCAAAGGCTGGGAAGATGGCGATGAGCCGCCCTGCGGCATCGGCATCGTCATGCCTTCCATGGGTGTGCTGGCCGCTGACGCGGGCGCGCGTTTCGCGTGTCCGGCGCCGGCTCCCTTGGCTGGCGCCTTTTTCGCGACCGCCTTCTTCTTGGCCGGGGGTTTCTTGGCCGTGGCTTTCTTTTTTGGCGCAGGCTTTTTCACTGCCGGCTTTGTCGCCATCGGCATGGTCATGCCCGGCATCGCTTGGTGCTGCGCTAGTGCGGGCGTGGACAGGGCAACGAGCGCCAGCGCGCTCGCGGCCGCAAACAAATTCATCTTCACTGAAACTCTCCTGAGATTCCGAGTTCGCTTGGGAAATCTCAGGAATGTCGTGGCGGCGGCGTTGCGATCTCGCCCAGGAAGGGCTGATGGAATGGGACAAGAAAATAAACCGGCGGCGAGGCCTGAAGGCCGCCTTCTGTCACAGGAGCGGACGGCGCGACGGCCAGCCCCATACATATTGAAACGCAGCAGCTTTTTGCACCCGATCCATCGCGATGGCTGGATGGCGCCGAATCGCAGTGACCCGACTCCATCATCTGCATCTGATGGTCTGGAACGGCCATATGCGCGGCTGCCACACTCGTCACGGCAGGTGCAAAGAGGACCGCCAACGCCAACAAAGCCGCGAAGAGCGTCCGGAGGGTCACTGGATGGGCGTATGCGGGCATCGGTCTACTGCTTCAACCCTTCCAAGGCGATTCCGTTCAGAACCACATAAGCGCCATCCAAAGCGCCATCCCGATCATCATCAGGTTCTCGGTGAGCGAGACGAAGCCGAGCGGCACGTTGCTGGAACCGCCGACGCACGCGCATTTGAGTTCGCGTTTGTCGACGTAGACGGCCTTGACGACCGACACTGCTCCCACGGTGCCGATGAACAGGGCTATCGGGACTGAGAGCCAGCGCAGCGCTCCCGCCGTCATGAGGATGCCTGCGAGACCTTCCGCAAACGGGTAGACGTAGCCGTAGGGAACCCACCGCTTCGCTAGCAGATCGTAGTTCAGAAACATCGTTGAGAATGTCTCCACGTTCTGCAGCTTCAGCATCGCCAGCACCGCCATCGAGAAGGAGATGAACCACTGGAAGGCGCGAGCCGTGAAGGGATCGCCTGCAACGGCGTAGCTGACGGCCATGGCCAACAATGCAGTCATCGAAAACAGCGCGATCACTGGCCAGTAGCTCGTCGCCTGCGGGTTCTGGATCGGCTTGCCAAGATAGCGGCGTAGATCGTCATAGCCGCCGATCCGCTGGCCGCCGATGAAGACTTGCGGAGTGGTCGCAACGTCGTGCTCGGACATGAACGCGTCCGTTTCAACACGCGTCCTCAGATGATGATCCTCAACTTCGAAACCTGACCGGTTGAGCAGGTCGACGGCCTTCAGACCCCACGGACAGGTGTGCTCGGACATCACCATTCGGTAAATGACAGCCTTCTTCGCTACCGCTGGAGGGTTAGCCATGTCCGACACTTGTCTCTCCTTATGAACGGTTCGGCCCCGATATAGGGTCCGTACCATCGCTCTCAACCGGCTGGCCCACGAGTGCGGCAGCGGCTCGCCCGGGCCGTGCCCGATCCTGACCTCGTTCGGCGTTTGACTGGCGCAATCTGGTCACGGCACTTTTCGCCACGGCCGGGTCGATGCTAGCGAGCAGGGTCGAATACAGGAGCGCTCCCATGAAGCTTTCCCTGCTTGCCGCCGTCGCGGCAGTCCTCGCTTCGAGTGCGTCGGCCGCGCCGGTGCTCGCCCCCCCGCCGCCCCAACTCGGGCCCGACGTGCGGCCCTACATCCATCTTCCCGCCGGACAGATCGCGATCCAGCATTTGCGGATCATCGACGGCACGGGCGGTGCGCCGATCGAAGATTCGACGCTGCTGATCGACGGCGCGAAGATCCGCGCGGTTCTGCCCGCTGGATCTGCGGTTCCTGCCGGTTACCGGACGCGCGACGGCACCGGCGAGACCGCGCTGCCCGGCCTCGTCGGCATGCACAATCATTTGTTCTACCTGCAGCGGCCGAACCTTGATGCGTCCGGCAAGTTCGAACAGCCGATCATCGTTCCGCAAATGACCTTCAGCGCGCCGCGGCTCTACCTTGCCAATGGCGTTACGACGATGCGCACGACGGGAAGCGTCGAAACCTACACCGACCTCGCGCTGAAGCGCGAAATCGACGCGGGGCATCTGGTCGGCCCGCACCTCGATGTCACCGGCCCCTATCTCGAAGGCGCCGGCGCCTTCTTTATCCAGAACCATGTGATCACCTCGCCGGACGACGCGCGCAAGGAGGTCGCCTTCTGGGCCGACCAGGGCGTCAATTCCTTCAAGGCTTACATGAACATCACGCGCGCCGAGCTCGGCGCGGCGATCAAGGAAGCCCACCGGCGCGGGCTGAAGCTCACCGGCCATCTGTGCTCGGTGACCTATCCTGAAGCGGTCGCGCTGGGCATCGACAATCTCGAGCACGGCTTCTTCGTCAACACCCAACTCGACCCCGGCAAGCGGCCCGACAAATGCTCCGACGGCGCCGGCACGCCGACTTTGCTGGCGATGAAGCCGGGGAGCCCGGAGGCCAATGCGCTGATCAAGCTCCTGGTCGACCACCATGTCGCGCTGACCTCGACCTTGCCGGTGTTCGAGCAGAGCGTGCCGCTGCACGCGCCGCTCCAGGCGCGGCAGATGGACGTGCTGACGGCGCAGTCAAAAGAGGCGTATCTCTTCTCGCGCAACCTCGCCGCCAGTCGGGCAGGGACGCCGCGGGCCAATGACTTCTCGCAGGCCTACAAGAACGACCTCGGGCTGGAGCGGCAGTTCGTGGCCGCGGGCGGGTTGCTGCTGGCCGGCCCGGACCCGACCGGCAACGGTGGTGTAATCCCCGGGTTCGGCGACCAGCGCGAAATTGAGCTTCTGGTCGAGGCCGGCTTTACGCCAGTCGAGGCAGTGAAAATCGCAACCCTGAACGGCGCGACCTATCTCGGGCTCGCCGACCGCATCGGCACGATCGCCGCGGGCAAGAACGCCGACCTGTTCATCGTTAAGGGCAACCCGGCTGCGAACATCAACGACGTCGAGAATGTGATCGTCGTGTTCAAGGACGGGGTCGGCTATGACAGCGCCAAGCTGATCCAGTCGGTGAAGGGCCGCTTCGGGGAATATTGATCCTTTCACTTGCGTCAGGTTAAGGGCCGTGTAACCTCGACAGCTTCGAGCTGCTGAGTCCTTAGCGGCCGGGTAGGTGCAGCAGCGGGGGCGCTGTATGAATAACGGGGCAGGCGAACGCCGCGGCGGCGTTCGATGATCTTCAATTCGCTCACTTTCCTGGTGTTCTTCGCCGTCGTGATGGCGCTTCACTATGCGCCGTTCTTCAGCTGGCACCAGAAGAAGATCAATCTGATGATCGCGTCGTATCTCTTTTACGCCGCGTGGAACCCGCCGTTCGTCATCCTCCTGTGGGTCTCCACGGTGGTCGACTGGTGGGCGGCGCAATGGATGGTCCGCGCCAAGCGCGAGCGGACACGCAAGGTGTGGATGCTGACCAGCGTCATCGTGAACCTCGGGATGCTCGGATTCTTCAAATATGGCGGCTTCCTCACCGACAATTTCGTAAGCCTCGCAAGCTCGATCGGGATCATCTACCAGCCGCCGAAGTGGGACATCATCCTGCCGGTCGGGATCAGCTTCTACACCTTCGCCACGCTGTCCTACACACTCGACGTCTATCTGCGGCGCTCGGCACCGGCGGGTAGCTTCCTCAACTACGCCTTGTTCGTGACCTTCTTCCCGCACTTGGTGGCGGGCCCGATCATGCGGCCGACAGAGTTGGTCCCGCAGTTCGAGCAGCCGCGCCAGGCCAGGCCCAACCAGATCGGCTTCGGTCTCGCACTCCTAACCCTCGGGCTGTTTCAGAAAGTCGTGCTCGCTGACGGTTTCCTCGCGCCGGTGGTCGAGGCGGTCTACGACGCGCCCGGGAAGATGCCGGGAATGCTCGATGCGTGGGTTGCGACGCTGGCATTCGCGGGGCAGATCTTCTGCGACTTTGCCGGCTATTCGACCTCGGCGATCGGCATCGCCCTGTGCCTTGGCTTCGCCATGCCCGACAATTTCCGCTTCCCCTACGGGGCCGTCGGATTTTCCGACTTCTGGCGCCGCTGGCACATCACCCTGTCGTCATGGCTGCGCGACTATCTCTACATTCCGCTCGGCGGCAACCGGCGCGGCCAGGCGCGCTGCTATGCGGCGTTGATGGGCACGATGCTGCTCGGCGGCCTGTGGCACGGCGCCAACTGGACGTTCGTCGTCTGGGGCGGGCTGCACGGGCTGTATCTGTCGGTCGAGCGTTGGCTCAAGGCGCGATTCAAGGGGTTCACGCCCGGGCGTTCCGCGGTTCTGGGGCTGGCGCTGCTGACCTTCGTCCTCGTGAACATCACGTGGGTGTTCTTCCGGGCGAAGACCTTCGCCGGGGCGGGCGTGGTGCTGAAAGGCATGGCGGGCATGCACGCCAAGCCCGACCCGCTTATCGCTTATGGGCCGATGATCACCGCCATGGGAATCGTCGCGGCGATCTTCGGAACTCACCTGACGATGCGGAACACCACGCTGGAAGCGGTGCTGGAACGCACTCCGTCGGTCGCGATCGCGGGCATTTGGACGATGCTGCTGTTTGCGGTCATCGTCGAGCAGGGGCAGGGAAGTGCATTCATCTACTTCGCCTTCTGAGCGAGGGCTCACCGGCGTCCGCGAAGGCGCGCTGCCGCCGGGCCTGAGGCAAACCGCGGCCAATCGCCCGGGTCAGGCGCAGCCCGTGCCGACGCGTGACGTCCCGGCAAGGCCGTGGGTCAGGATCGCAAGCTTCGTCTTCGTCGCGGTACTGCTGCTGACGAGCGCTTGGGAATGGACGGCGCGCACGCGTCTGGGCTTGCGTGCGGGCGACATCGACGACAGTCCGCAAGCCTGGGCGGAAGCGCGCCGCGCCGCCGATCACGCGCAGGTGGCAATCGTCGGAGACAGCCGGATCCTGTTCGATACCGACCAGGCGCGGTTCCAGGCGCTCACGGGCGTCCGGCCGGTCCAGGTGTCGCACGTGGGTACCGACGCGCGCGCCTTGCTGGAGCATTTCGCCAACGACCCGAAATTCCACGGACTGCTGATCGTCGGCATGGCTGACACGATGTATTTCGGAATGCCTGTCATCGGGCTCGGCGGGACCGCGATTCACAATTACGCGAAGAACGACAAGCCGTCGCAGCTGACCGGCCTTTGGATTGATCACTGGCTTCAGAAATATCTCGCGTTCATGGATCACGACTATCGGCTGAGCCTCTGGCTTCCCCGCGTTGACAATGGCTGGCGCAAAGGCGTCGACAGTCCTTACGAGGACGTCTGGAAGATCAGCGAGGTGTTCCCGGGACGCCAGTTTTCCATGTGGGACCGGATCGAGACTGACAAATACCTACAGGGCCACGCGCGGCACGCCTGGGACGGGTTCAAGGGTCCGAACGTGCCGCCGCGCGTCGTCGACAAGGTCATTGCCCGCAGCGCGGAAGCGGTACGGCGGATCCGTGCGCGCGGCGGCGACGTGGTGTTCGTCCGGCCGCCCTCAGCGCCGCAGCTGCGCGTGAACGAGCAGAAGCGAATACCAAGAGCGCTCGGCTGGGACCGCCTGCTTGTCGGCTCGAACGCCACGGGCGTCCACGCTGACGACCTGCCGCAGGCGCAGAACCTCGTGCTGCCGGAATGGTCGCACCTCAGCCGCAAATGCGCGACGGTCTTCACCGATGCCTATGTGCGACGACTGACGCAGCTGACCCCGCGACTGAAGCTGCGGCCGGACGCGCCGCCGCCGCTCAGCCGCGCCGACTGCGTGCCGCCGACTGTCGCGTCACGATAGCTTGCGAGCGAGTAGCAATCGACCATCAGCCGACACGGACGTCGGCAAATCCAAATCGAGAATGGTCGTGATCCTGGCGATCGGAGCGCCGCCCACCGGCGTTATCGCGGCCCAAACGATCATGGTTGCAGCCTCGATCTGGCAGCATGCGGACATCGAATTGCCTCGGCTGGAGCGCATCCTCGCCCCCGTGTTGATAACGCCGTCGATCCACCGACTGCATCACAGTCCAGAGCGCCGTGTGCATGACAGTAATTATGGCGACCTTATCACCCTTTGGGACCGGCTGTTCGGGACGTTCAGACCGAGCAAGGACCGGGGGCGCGTCGGACTTGATGGCCAGGTTGCGCGGTCCGATGGCCTCCTGGAGCAAATCTGGTCGCCGGTTTACGCGCCGTGATCATCGGGTATGCTGTCGCGTCAATGTAGCTCGGCGCTCAGCCTGACAGCCAGGGCCCGAGCGTCGGCGCCCGACCTGCAGGCCACGAAGATCGTGTCGTCGCCGCAGATCGTCCCGACGATCTCGGGCAGATCCGAATTGTCGAGCGCCACCCCGACGAGATGCGCGGACCCGGGCGGAGTCTTGATCACCACCAGGTTGGCGGCGGGCTCGACTGAGCGGACCCATTCGCGGAACACGGCCGCCAGCCGCGGCGAGGCGCCGTTGCGCACCGTTTCCGGCAGCGCGTAGCTGATTTGCCCGTCCCGCCGGACCTTGACCGCGCCGATCTGCTCGAGGTCGCGCGAGATGGTCGCCTGGGTAACCGAGTAGCCGAGGGAAGCGAGGCGGTCGGCTAGTTCGTCCTGGCTCGATAGCGCTGTGTCGCGGATCAAATCCGCGATCACTCGGTGCCGGCGTTCCTTCAAGTCGCTCATGCGCATAGTTATGCACGGACTTGCATAAATATGCAATCCAGTGAATAGGAGCCGCCCCATGATTCGGACGGCCATCCTTGGAGCCTCGGGCTATGTCGGCGGCGAGCTGCTGCGGCTCATCGCCGCGCATCCCGAGCTCACGCCCACGAAGCTATTCGGCGAGAGCAAGGCCGGGCAGCCGCTTGGGACGGTCCATCCGCACCTCGCGGCGGCCTTTCCGGATGCGGTCATCGAGAAGTTCGACGAGACGCTCGACGGCATCGACCTGGTCTTCGCTGCTTTGCCTCACGGACACAGCCAGCGGCAGGCGGCCTCGATCCTCGACCAGGGCATTCCCTTCGTCGACCTCGGCGCGGATTTCCGGCTGGATGACGCCGCAACCTATGAGCGCTGGTACGGCCACGCACACGAAGCGCCCGAGCTGCTCGAGCGCTTCGTCTACGGCATCCCCGAGCTCAACCGGGCAGCGATCAAGGGCGCGAAGGCGGTCGCCGCCGCCGCCTGCTGCGCGACGGCGGCAATCCTCGCCTTGAAGCCGCTGGTGGACAGGCGGCTGGTGAAGCCCGACGGCCTGATCGTCGACGCCGCATCGGGGGTCAGCGGCGCCGGGCGCGAGGCTAAGGAATCCACCGGCTTCAGCACCGTCGACGGCAGCTTTTCCGCCTACGGTTTGCTTAATCACCGTCACACGGCGGAAATGGAAATGGCGATAAGCGGCACGGTGCTGTTCACCCCGCACCTCGCGCCAATGACGCGCGGCATCCTCGCCACCTGCTACGGCGAAGCGACCGGGCCCTGCGACCCGCTCGCCGCGCTGTGTGACGCTTATGCTGGCGAGCCGTTCATCCACGTCAACGAAGCGCCGCCCGCGACCAAGTGGGTGACCGGCTCCAACGGAGTCCAGCTCACCGCCCGCTACGATGAACGCACCGGCCGCGTGCTGGCGCTCTCGGCCCTCGACAATCTCGGCAAGGGGGCGGCGGGCCAGATGATCCAGTGCGCGAACCTGATGCTCGGCCTCGACGAGACGGCGGGGCTCACCACCATCGGCGTTTACCCATGAGCGTGACCACGGCCGACGGCTTCGTCGCGTCCGGCCTTCATGCCGGGATCAAGCGGCGCAAGTTCGACATGGCGATGATCGCGACCGACGATTTCCGGCCCGTGCGCTGCGCCGCCGTGTTTACGCAGAACAAGTTCGTCGCGCCGCCGGTCGAGCTCGACCGCGCAACGCTGAGCGCCAACGGCGGGCAGGCCGCGGCGGTTATCGTCAACTCGGGCAACGCCAATGCCGGCACAGGGGTACCGGGCTACAAACATGCGCAGCTGATGGCGGCGGCGACGGGTGAGGCGCTTCAGGTTGCGAACTCGCACGTCCTCGTCTGCTCTACCGGGATCATCGGCACGCCCTTGCCGATCGACGTGATCATTTCGCACACGCCCAAGCTGGCGAAGAAGCTGTCAGTTGACGGTGCGGATGACGCCGCGCGCGGAATCCTGACCACCGACCACCGGACCAAGCAGGTGGTTATCCGGGGCTCGAGCTTCACCGTCGGCGGGATGGCCAAGGGCTGCGGCATGATCGCACCCAACATGGCGACGATGCTCGCTTTCCTCACCACCGACGCCGACGTGCCGCATTCGGTCATGCAGAAGGCGCTGAAGGCCGCGTCGGACGCCACCTTCAACACGCTCAATGTCGATGGCGCGACCTCGACCAACGACACCGCGCTGCTGCTAGCGTCGGGCAGGCGTGGTAAGGCGGATCCTGACGAGTTCGCCAATGCCGTGCTCGCCGCGTGCCGCGACCTCACGATGCAGATGGCGCGCGACGCGGAGGGCATGACGCGGATGGCCCGCCTCACCGTCACCGGCGCCCATTCGAACGAGGAAGCCCGGATCGCCGCGAAAAACATCGTCGAGAACAATCTGGTCAAATGCAGCTGGTACGGCGGCGACCCCTATTGGGGCCGGTTGATGGCCGCTGCGGGTTCGGCGGGAGTCGATCTCAACGTCGCACGGTCGTTCGTCGCTTACGGCGGGATCAAGGTGGCGAAGGGCGGCGTCGGGATCGAGCATGACGGGACGGCGCTCACCGAGCACATGATGGGCGACGAGGTCGAGATCGAGGTCCATCTCGGCGCCGGTCATGGGCATGCCAAGATGATCGGGATCGACCTCGGCCCCGGCTACATCAGAGAGAATAGCAAGACGTCATGAAGATCGTGCTCCTGCCGTCCGAGATCGCAACGGTCCTCGTCGAGGCTCTGCCCTACATTCGCCAGTTCGCCGGCAAGTCCGTTGTGGTGAAGCTGGGCGGTGCGGCGATCGACCGCGAATCCGACCTCGCGCTGGCTCAGGATGTGCTGCTGCTGCGCAGCGTCGGCGTCCGCTGCGTGCTGGTGCACGGCGGCGGGCCGCAGGTCGACACCATGCTGCGCCGCGTCGGGAAGGAACCGGAGTTCAAGGACGGCCTCCGCGTGACCGACGCGGAGACGCTCGAAATCGTGCGCATGGTGCTGGTCGGAAAGATCAACCGCGACCTGGTCGCGACGATCAACAGCCAGGCTGGCGACGAGCCGGTCGCGGTCGGCGTGTCGGGCGAGGACGCGGGGCTGCTAACGGTCACGCCTGCGGACTCCGCCCTCGGTTTCGTCGGCAATGTTACGGGTGTTCGCGCAGAGCTGATCCACCGTCTGCTCGACGACGGCCTCACGCCCGTGGTCTCGACCATCGGCGCCAACGCGGAAGGGCAGCCGTACAACGTCAATGCGGACGAAGCGGCGCGGGCGATCGCCGTTGCGATGCAGGCTGAAAAGATCGTCTACCTGACCGCGGTCCCGGGGCTGCTCGAGGATGCGGAGGACGAGAACACGCTCATTCCCCGGCTGACTTCCGCCGAGCTGCGCGAACGCATCGCGCACGAAAGCGTCGGCAGGGGCATGATCCCCAAGCTCAGGGCCTGTGCCGACGCGGTCGACCAAGGGGTGAACTTCGCCCACATCATCGACGGCCGCGTGCACCACAGTTTGCTGATCGAGCTGCTGACCGACCATGGTGTCGGGACGATGGTGCGCAAGGAGAAGAGCTGGTGAGGCAGCTGCTCTCGATCCGCGACCTCACCGCCAGGGATCTGGAGTGGATCCTCACCGCGTGCGAACAACCTTACCCTCGTCTTCTTGAGGGCAAGGGCGTGGCGCTTTATTTTGAGAAACCGAGCTCGCGCACCCGAAACTCGATGGAGCTGGCGGCGGCGCAGCTGGGCGGTCATCCGGTTTACATCCAGCCCGCGGAGCTCGGCATCGGCACGCGCGAGACCGTGCCCGACGTGACGCATACGCTCGCTTGCTATCATGCGCTCATCGCCGCCCGGGTGTTCGACCACGGCCTGCTCGAGGAGATGGCGCGCGTGAATGCGGCGCCCGTGCTGAACATGCTTTCGGGCACCGACCATCCGCTGCAGGCGCTGGCCGACCTGCTGACGATCAAGCAACTGCTCGGCCGCCTCGAGGGCGCAAAGATCGCCTTCATTGGCGAGGGCAACAATGTCTCGCGCTCGCTGGCCGAGGGTTGCGCCCTCGCAGGCGCCGAGTTCGTGATCGCCAGCCCGGAAGGCTTCGGCCTCGAAGGAGCGCGGCACGTCACCGATCCCGTCGAAGCGGTCGAAGGCGCCGACATCGTCTATACCGACGTCTGGGTGTCGATGGGCGGCGAGGACAGCGACGGGCGCCGCGCCGCGTTCGAGCCCTACCAGGTCGACGAGGCACTGATGGCCCGTGCGAACGACGCCTGGTTCCTCCACTGCCTGCCGGCGCGGCGCGGCGAGGAAGTGACGGCACCGGTGATCGACGGCCCGCGCTCGGCGGTCTGGCGCCAGGCCGAGAACCGGATGCATACCGCGCGCGGTGCGATGCTTTGGATGCTGGAACACAAGTAATGACGATCAAGAAACTGAAGGTGGTGCTCGCTTATTCGGGCGGGCTCGACACCTCGATCATCCTCAAATGGCTGCAGACCGAATATG
>JBDTZJ010000022.1:0-14866 GCA_040005255.1 Sphingomicrobium sp. | reverse complement strand
AGGTGTACGTGCCGGTCATGTGCTGCGGGAAGAGGACGCCCCCTTCGAGCCCGACATAGGGCGAGCCGTCGCGGGCGACGGCCGGTGTGGCGATCGCCACTGCGGCGGTTGCGAACAGAAGTTTGCGAATCATAAAGATGTCTCCTTTAAAAGTGAAATGATGGGGCCAGCAACTTGCGTGCGCCCGAAAGGTTGCAGAATATCACGACTAGCCGAATTCGGTCGCTTCTCCTGTGGCAAAGTTACAACACGGGGTGTTTTCCGATACCCGCCGCAAGTCATCAGTATCCAATTACAACATCGGCGCAACCGCGGACTTTATTGGGGAGCTTTGTCTACCCTGAAAAAGGAGATGCGCGCAATCGACCGCCAAACATGTCTTTCATCCAGATCGAGCTTTTCTTCTAATCTCATTTCCTAGATAGACTACCACCGCGGAATTCTCGTCCTATTGAGAGGCCCCTGTTTAGCGCGGCAAGTCCGTCACGCCAACCGGCCTTCGACCCGCCCGCGGAGATATTGGCCGTAATTGGAGCTGCCAAAGCACGCGGCGAGCGCCGCGAGCTGCGCGGCGTCGATGAAGCCACGGTCAAACGCGATCTCCTCCGGGCAGGCAATCTTAAAGCCTTGCCGTTTCTCGAGCGTGCGGACGAACTCGGCCGCCTCGATTAGGCTGTCGGGCGTTCCGGTGTCCAGCCAGGCATAGCCGCGGCCCATCATTTCAACGGTGAGCTGCCCGCGCTCGAGATAGGCCCGATTAACGTCGGTGATCTCAAGCTCCCCGCGTCCTGAAGCCTTGAGGTTGGCGGCGATGTCGATCACCTGACCGTCGTAAAAATAGAGGCCGGTGACCGCCCAGTTCGACCGCGGCGACTGCGGCTTTTCCTCGATCGATACCGCGCGCATCTGCTTGTCGAACTCGACCACGCCGTAACGTTCGGGGTCGTTCACATGATAAGCGAAGACGGTCGCGCCCTCGGTCCGCGCCAGCGCATTCTCCAGCAGGTTGGTGATGCCGTGGCCGTAGAAGATGTTGTCGCCCAGCACGAGCGCAGAGGACTCGCCGGCGACGAAATCGGCACCGATGACATAGGCTTGGGCGAGGCCTTCGGGCTTGGGCTGGACGGCATAGCGGATATTCATGCCCCACTGGCTGCCGTCCTTGAGCAGATCCTGAAAGCTCGGCACGTCGCGCGGCGTCGAGATCACCAGCACGTCGCGGATGCCCGCGAGCATCAGGGTCGAGAGCGGGTAATAGATCATCGGCTTGTCGTAGATCGGCAACAGCTGCTTGGACGCGACAGCCGTCATTGGATGGAGCCGGGTGCCGGCCCCCCCGGCGAGGATGATGCCCTTCATGCTTTTCACTCGGTCCCTGGTCTCACCCTGCCGCCCCGCTCTTCAGGCCGAGCCGGCCGGTGTCATAACGCCGGGCGAGGATCGGCTCCCACCAGTCGCGGTGCGCGAGATACCAGTCGACGGTACGGCCGATGCCCTCTTCGAAGCTGACCTGCGGTTCCCACCCGAGCTGCTCACGGATCTTGCTGGCGTCGATCGCATAACGTTGGTCGTGACCGGGGCGATCGGGCACGAAGCAGATCTGGTCGGCATAGCTGCTGTCGCCGCGCGCTTGGCGCTGGTCGAGTGCGGCGCAGATGGCGCGCACGACCTGGATGTTGGCGCGCTCCGAATTGCCCCCGACATTGTAGGTCTCGCCCGGCTGGCCTTGCTCGAACACCAGCGCGAGGGCGCGGGCGTGATCCTCGACGAACAGCCAGTCGCGGACATTGCTGCCGTCTCCGTAGACGGGAAGCTCGGACCCGCCCAGCGCACGGATGATCACCAGCGGGATCAGCTTCTCGGGGAAGTGATAGGGGCCGTAATTATTCGAGCAGTTGGTCACCAGCACCGGTAGGCCGAACGTGTGCCCCCAAGCGCGGACGAGATGGTCCGACGCGGCCTTGGAGGCGGAGTAGGGCGAGCGCGGATCGTAGGGCGTCGTCTCGGTGAATAGCCCGTCGTCGCCGAGCGATCCGAACACCTCGTCGGTCGAGATGTGGTGGAAGCGAAAAGCCTGCTGCCGCTCAGGCTCGAGGCCGCGCCAATAGTCGAGCCCCTGCTCGAGCATGGAAAAGGTGCCGACGATGTTGGTGGCGATGAAGTCGGCGGGGCCGTCGATCGAGCGGTCGACGTGGCTCTCGGCGGCGAGGTGGGCAATGACGTCGGGCTGGAACTCGGCGAGCAGACGCCGCACCAGAGCGCCGTCGCAGATGTCGCCGCGAACGAAGCGGTAGCGCGGGTCGTCAGCGACCTCGGCGAGCGATTCGAGCACGCCCGCATAGGTCAGTTTGTCGAGATTGAGCACCTCGTGCGGGCTGTTCCGGATCAGGTGCCGAACCAGCGCCGACCCGATGAATCCGGCCCCTCCCGTAACGAATACCCGCATGGCGATGGGCATTAATCCATTCGGCGGCAATGGGAAGGGCGAGGCGAGTTTGGCGCGGCTCAAGTCTCGATTTGGCGCAATTCCCCTAAGGGGATGCCATCATAGTCGAACTCTGCGTCGAGCGTGGCGAGCAGCGGTAGGGTCGCGTCCTTGGGCGAGAGCTGGGGCGGTCCGTCGAGCGGCCAGTCGATGCCGATGTCGGGGTCGTTCCAGACGATCCCGGAATCGCATTCGGCCGAGAAGAATGCATCGACCTTGTAGGCGACCATGCAATCCGGCTCGAGGGTCAGGAAGGCGTGGGCGTAGCCGACCGGAACGAACAGCTGCCGGCCGTTGTCGGCGCTGAGCTCAATTCCGATCCATCGGCCGAAGGTGGGCGAGGCGCGGCGAATGTCGACGGCAACGTCGAAGATGCGTCCAGCCAGGCAGCGGACCAGCTTCGCCTGGGCCGAAGGAGTGCGCTGATAGTGGAGGCCGCGGAGCGTGCCGCGCGCGCTCGTCAGCGACTGATTGTCCTGGCAAAAATCGTTCACGATGCCGTGCTCGGCCAGCCGCCGGGCATTGTAGGTTTCGCTGAACCAGCCGCGCTCGTCGCCCAGGCGGCGGGGGGTGATCACGATCGGCGACATCAGTTCTCCGCTTGGACGGACGACTGGCGCGCCGCCGCAGCCCTGCTACGGCGCGCCGACCAGCGGGGTCAACTGACCAGCAGGGCGCCCGCTTCCCCGACCTTTGTGAGCGGGGACTAATCCGTTGCGGATCAATACTTTAGAGACCGAACACGCCGCGCTCATAGGCCGGGAGCCGATGGTCGCGTTCGCAACCCAGTCGAAGCACCGGTCGCGCGAGCTTCGCAGGAGGGTCGTGGCTCGGGCGCGCGTGTGGTCCGGGTCGCAATGGAACGATGCCTGCATCCTCAACGTCTCCTCGCGCGGCCTGCTGATCCAGACCTCGCGGCCTGTCGCTGAGGGGAGCACGGTCGAGATCCTGCGGGGCGATCATCTGATCGTCACGCGCGTCATGTGGGCGAACGCGGGCCGCAGCGGCCTGAGGTCGGAACAGCGGCTTCCGGTCGAGGACATATTGTCGCTCGAGCAGTCGCGCGCACTTCAGTTGATCGCCTCGAACGGCGAGATTCACGACCGTCGCAGGGGAAAGCGTGGAGTCGTGGTCGACCCGCGGCTGCGCGGCCGGGCGATGGAGTTTCTGGCAATCGGCGCGATTGCCGCGTCGCTCGCAATCGGCATGACGGCGATGGCCGAACGGGCGCTGTCGGGCCCGCTCGCCAGCGCCTCGGAAGCGCTCGGCGGCTAGTCCTGCGGGATCGTGTCGAGGTAGCTTGCGAGTTCCTCGCTGCCGCCGATGCGCTGACCGTCGATGAAGATCTGGGGCGTGGTCGAGACGCCCTGCTCGGCCTGGAAGGCGTCGACCTCCTCGCGCGTGGTCAGAAGATGTTCGTCGATGTCGAAGCCGGCGTCCTCGAGCATGCGCCTGGCGAGCAGCCCATAGGGACATTCGTGGGTCGGCAGCTTCATCCGGTAGAGGGTCGCTTTACGCTGGGACATGGTGGCTTCCTGGACTGAGGTTTGAGTGCCAATGCCCGCGGGCAACGAAAGTTGCCTCGCTCGCGGTCGGCCGTGCAGCGCGCTATGCGGGCCCCCATGAACCCGATTTACGAGCAGATGAAGACCAGCGTCTTCGAACGGATGTCGCTGGCGGCGACGCAGCATCGGGCAGTGAATCTCGGCCAGGGCTTTCCCGACTTCGGCTGGCCCGATGAAATCCTCGATTGCGCCGCGCGCGCGTTGAAAGAAGGCTCCAACCAATATGCGCCGTCACGCGGGCTGCCGGCGCTCCGGGAAGCGGTGGCGTCGCATTATAGCCGGCACTTCGGGCAAGATCTCGCTATCGAGCATATCTGCGTCACCAGCGGCGCGACCGAGGCGCTCGGCGCCGCGATCCTCGCTATGGTCCAATCGGGCGACCAGGTGATCATCTTCACGCCCGCTTACGATAGTTATGCGCCGATGATCCGGCGCGCCGGCGCCACCCCGGTTGAAGTCGCGCTGCAGCCGCCGGGCTGGCGGCTCGACCGCAAGGCGCTCGAGGCGGCGGTGAGCCCCCGGACCAGCGCGATCCTGTTCAACAATCCCCATAACCCGGCGGGGCGGCTGTTCGAGCAGGATGAGCTCGAGACGCTTGCGGCCACGGCGCGGGAGCACGACCTCATCGTCATCAGCGACGAGGTGTGGGAGCATGTGCTTCTCGACCATCGAACCTTCACGCCGCTCGCGAGCCTGCCGGGCATGGCCGAGCGAGTGATCAAGGTCGGCTCCGCGGGCAAGATCTTCTCGCTCACCGGGTGGAAGGTCGGCTGGATCGTCGCCGCGCCGGAGCTCGCGGCGGTCGCCGCGCGCGCCCACCAGTTCCTCACCTTCGCAACCGCTCCAAATCTACAGGCGGCGGTGGCGTTCGGGCTCAACGAGGGTGACGCCTGGATCCAGCCGATGCGCGACCGTTTCCAGCGCGCCCGAGACCGCATGACCGAGGGATTGCGCGGGGCGGGCTATGCGGTGCTGGACGCGACCTCGACCTATTTCCTGTGCGTCGATCTCGCGGCTTCGGGCATTGCAATTGACGATGAGGCGTTCGCGACAGCGGCGGTGGAGCAGGCCGGGGTCGCCGTGGTGCCGCTGTCGGTCTTCGCCGAACGCGATCCGCCGCGTCACCTCGTGCGCTTGTGCTTCGGCAAGAAGGACGAGACGATCGACGCGGGCGTTGCCGCAATGGCGAAAGCGAAGGAGTTGCTGGCATGAGCCCCGCCGAGGAAACCCGCGCGCTGTTGCGTCAGTTTGGGATCGCCAGCTCGGGCGAGCTCGTCAGCCGCTCGCCGATCGACGGTGCGGAGATTGGACGGGTTGCGATTGGCGATCCTGCCGAGGCTGCGGAACGGGCCAGTGCTGCGTTCCTCGAGTGGCGAACCGTCCCGGCGCCGCGCCGCGGCGAGCTGGTGCGGCTGCTCGGCGAGGAGCTTCGCGCCGCCAAGGAACCGCTCGCGCGGCTTTTGACTCTCGAAAGCGGCAAGATCGTCCAGGAAGGCCTCGGCGAGGTCCAGGAGATGATCGACATCTGCGACTTCGCCGTCGGGCTGTCGCGCCAGCTCTACGGCCTAACGATCGCCAGCGAGCGGCCGAACCACCGGATGATGGAGCAATGGCACCCGCTCGGGCCGGTGCTGGTGATCAGCGCGTTCAACTTCCCCGTCGCCGTCTGGGCGTGGAACGCCGCGCTCGCTTTGGTGTGCGGCAATCCGGTCATCTGGAAGCCGAGTGAGAAGACGCCGCTGTGCGCGGAAGGCGTGATGGCGCTCGTCCGGCGGGCGCTGGAGCGATTCGGCGACGCGCCGGAGGGGCTCATCCAGCGGGTGCAAGGCGGCCGCGATGTCGGCGAGGCGCTAGTCGACGATCCCCGGATCGCGCTTGTTTCGGCGACCGGATCAACCGCTATGGGCCGCGCGGTGGGCCCCCGGGTCGCGCTGCGCTTCGGGCGCGCGCTACTCGAGCTCGGCGGCAACAATGCGACGATCGTCGCGCCGAGCGCCGACCTCGAGCTGGCGAGCCGGGCGATCCTGTTCTCGGCTGCCGGGACAGCGGGCCAGCGCTGCACCACGTTGCGCCGGCTGATCGTTCACGAGAGCGTCGCCGATACGCTCGTCGACCGGCTGCGCACCCTATTCGGGCAAGCCAAGGTCGGTGATCCGCGCGAGCCGGACACGCTGATCGGGCCGCTGATCGACGAGGCGGCATTCGTGGGCATGAAAGACGTCCTCGGCGATACGATCGACCGCGTCGATGCGGTTCCCGGCGGCTTCTATGTGCGCCCTGCTATCGTCGAGGTCGGCGCGCAGGCAGGCAGCGTCCTCACGGAAACCTTCGCGCCGATCCTCTACGTCCTGCGCTACCACGATCTCGACGAGGCGATCGCGCTCAACAATGCGGTGCCGCAGGGACTCTCCTCATCGATCTTCACCACCGACCTGCGCGAGGCTGAGCGGTTCATGTCGGCGGCGGGCTCCGACTGCGGTATCGCCAACGTCAATATCGGGCCGTCCGGGGCCGAGATTGGCGGCGCTTTCGGCGGTGAGAAGGAGACCGGCGGCGGGCGCGAGAGCGGCTCCGACAGCTGGCGCGCCTACATGCGGCGCCAGACCAACACGATCAATTACGGATCGGATCTGCCCCTAGCCCAGGGAATCCGCTTCGACGTCGCCCCATAGAGCGAGCTTTTCTTCGGCAATCATCGCCGGCCAGGCGCGCCGGAACTTGCTGATCCAGGGTTTGAGCGCGGACGGTTCGAGCGGGGGCGAGACGAGATAGCCCTGGACATAGTCGCAGCCGAGTTCGCGGACGATGCGCAGCTGGTCGATGGTCTCCACTCCCTCGGCGGTTGTCGAAAGGCCCAGACCCCTAGCGAGCTCGGCGATGCTCTGGATGATCAGCCGGCTGTCGCGCGATTGCGGCGCGTCGGCGACGAATGCCTGGTCGATCTTCACTTCGGTGAACGGCAGCTGGCGAAGCTGCATGAGCGAGGAATAGCCGGTCCCGAAATCGTCGATCGCAAGCCCGATGCCCTTGATTCGGAAGCGCGTCAGGGCGTCCATCATCTTGACCAGCGGCTGGGTCGCGCCCTCCGTCAGCTCCAGGACGATGCGGTCGGTCGGCACGTTGAGCCCGCGGCACATGCGTTCGACGAGGTCGGGAAAGTCGAGGTGCTGGAGGCTCAGTGCCGAGATGTTGAAGGCGATACAGGCGTCGATGCCCTCCTGGCGCCAGTCGAGCCACTGGCGAAGGATCCTGCGCAGCCCCCAGTGGGTGAGGTCGTCGATCAGGCCATGCTGTTCGGCGAGCGGCACGAAGCGCGCGGGGCCGACGGTGCCGAGCTCCGGATCGTCCCAACGAACCAAAGCCTCGACCTGGGCGAGGCTGCCGTCGCGCATCGAGACCTTCGGCTGATACACCATGTGCAGAGCCTGGCGCTCCAGCGCCAGTTGCAGGCCGTCGACCAGCCGCAGTTCGGCCTTGGCGCTCATTGCACCAGCGTCGCCTTGAGCTTGGACAGCAGCTCTTCGAGCTCGTCGAAGCGTACGGGCTTCTCAACCGGCCCGACCATGTTGAGCCCGAGCGTCTCGCCAAGCCGGAAAGCCGCTTCCAGCACGCGCCGGTCGAAGCCACTGACAATCAGCACCGGGCCGCGATAATTCTGGTCGGCGAGAAACCGGGTCAGCTCGACGCCATCCATTCCGGGCATGCCGAGGTCGATCGCGACCATTTCCGGACGGTTGGCCACCAGAGCGTCGCGGAACTCCTGGTCGCGGGCGGTGACGATGGGGTCGAAGCCGCACGCGCGCGCCGCGTTCGCGAGGTACTCGGCGAGCGCAGGCTCGTCATCGATCAGCAGCAGGCGCGGCTGCGGCATGAACTCTGTGTCTCCCCTTCAACGGCCTAAGCAGCAACAACGCGCGAGACAAGCTTTCTCAACGCCTTTTTAACCGCGTCTCCGATAAAGTCCCGCTTTGGCGCGATTTGCGCCCTCGGAGGCAAGTTTCCGCATGTTCACAGAGCTGATTCGGAAGAAGTTCGGTGGCGAGCGCAGTAGCAGCAGCGATGCTGCCTTCGAATCAACCACCGTCTCTTTGTCCACCGCGGTCCCGCGCCCGGCCGAGCGCCGTACCGACGAGCGGCTCTCTGCGATGCTGCGCGTCGGCAAGCTGACGGATGCCGGCGGTAGTGAGCAGCTAATCAAGGTCAAGAATCTGTCGGCTGGAGGCGTGATGGCGATCGTCACGCGCGCGCCGCCGGTTGGTGAGCAGGTCGCGGTCGAGCTGTCGTCGCAGCGCATCCCGAGCTCGGTGGTGTGGACCCGCGCGGATCTGGTCGGCCTCAAGTTCGACCAGAATGTCGATCTCGGAGAGCTGCTTGCGGGGCGCAAGCCGCGCCACGGCTTCCGCGCGCGCCCGCCGCGGCTCGACATCCCGTGCAAGGCGTCGGTGCGGATCGGCAAGACTTATTATACGGTCGACGTTCACGACATCTCACTCGGCGGGATCAAGGTCGAGCCGATCGACGAATATTGCGTCGGCAAAAACGTCGTCGTGGTCGTCGAGAGCCTGCGCCCGACCAAGGGCGAAGTCCGCTGGTATTCTGACCGGCGCGCCGGCATCGTGTTCGAGCGGCCACTGGAGTTCGAGGAACTGGCCGAATGGGTCGGCAAACGGCTCGAGCTCGCTAGCCTCAAGGCGTCTTACAAAGTGGAGTAGCACCGCCTATTTCCGCTCCCAGCAAAAGGAGTGGGTCAATGGCCGATCAAGTCGCAGTCCTCGCTGGCGGGTGCTTCTGGTGCACCGAGGCGGTGTTCCTCGATGTGGTCGGCGTCAAATCGGTCGAGAGCGGCTACACCGGCGGGACCGTACCGAACCCGACCTATCGCCAGGTGTGCGACGGCGACACCAGCCACGCCGAAGCGATCCGGGTCACCTTCGACCCCGACCAGCTCAGCTACGACGACCTGCTCGACATCTTTTTCGCGACGCACGACCCGACGCAGCTCAACCGCCAGGGCAATGACGTCGGGACCCAGTACCGCTCGGCCATTTTCCCGCAGGACGAGGGGCAGGAGCGCCAGGCCCGCGCCGCGATCGAGCGCGCCAACGCGGAACTTGGCGGGCGCGTGGTGACGACCGTCGAACCCAAGAGCGAATGGTATCCGGCCGAGGATTATCACCAGGATTATTGGGCCGGCGAGGGGCAGCGGAACCCCTATTGCATCGCTCTGATCCCGCCCAAGCTTCAGAAGCTCCGGAAGAGCTTCCAGGCGCGGGTGAAAAGCGCGAACGCCCCCGCCTAAGCGGCAGCGCGCCGCAGGCGATCGTTGATCGCGAGGCCGAGGCCGCGGTCGGGCACCGGCGCAACGGCGATCCGCGGCTTGGCCGAGGCGTCGGCGTCGTGCAGCAGGTCGAACAGTCGCGACGCGGCCTCGATGAGGTCACCTGAAGAGCTGAGGCTCGCATCGCCCACGATCGCGCCGAAGCCGATGAGATATTCGTCTGCCTCCGCACTCGCGGCGTCGAGCCTGACCGGCTTCGACGGCGCATAATGGCTGGCGAGCTGGCCGGGCGCTTCGATCCGCGCGCCGGAAGTCACCTCCACGTCGACCTCGATCGGGCCCGGCCGCAGCAGCCGCAGCGGCCCACCGGTCGCGGCGACGATGGTCGATTCGAGCCCGCGCTCGGTCGCTCCGCCATCGATGACCAGCGAAATCCGCCCGCCGAGGCTTTTCCGCACATGCTCGGCGCGCGTCGGGCTGATCGACCCGCTGGCATTGGCGGAAGGGGCCGCTAGAGGTCGCCCGACGGCGCGCAGCAGGGCCTGCATCGCCAGGTGGTTGGGCACTCTGAGCCCGATCGTCGGCAGGCCGGCGGTGACGATTGACGCGATGCCGGGTTGCTCGCGCAGCGGGACCACCAGGGTCAGCGGGCCCGGCCAGTAGCGCTCGGCGAGCCTCCGCGCCTCGTCAGCGAAGATGCCGATCCGTTCGGCAGCAGCCAGGTCGTTCACGTGGACGATCAATGGGTTGAAGCTTGGTCTTCCCTTGGCTTCGTAGATGCGGGCGATGGCTCGCGCGTTGGTCGCGTCGGCGGCGAGGCCGTAAACCGTCTCGGTCGGCACCGCGACCGGCTCGCCGGCGAGGACCAGCCGCGCCGCATCGGCGATCGCCTCGTCGGTGAAGGGAAGGACCCGCGTCTTCATCAGGCGCGGCTAAAGCATTCCTCGCGTGGCAGGAATACTAGGCGCGCTCGCGGTCGAGCAGGGTGGCGGGATCGATGCCCAGCCGCTTCATGCGGCCGCGGATCTCAGGCCATTCCTCGGTCAGGAAGCGGCTGCGTTCGGACTCATTCAGCCGGGCTCGCGCGCCGGGGGCAACGAACATTCCGACGCCGCGCTTCACGATGATCAGGCCCTCGTCCTGGAAGCCCTGATAGGCCTTGGCGACGGTCAGGGGATTGGCCTGCTGCTCGGCGGCCAGCGCCCGAACCGAGGGAAGGGAATCGCCATCGGCATAGCGGCCGGCGAGGATCGCGTCGGCGATCGTCTCGCGCAGGCGGACATAGACCGGCTTTTCGTGCTGCTTTCCTACCGTCATGCTGTTCTAATACAGCGGAGCGCGGGAAACTTCAATCGCCGATCATCAAACTGTCACACAGACGGCGGATGCCATCGCCTGGACACGCTCGCGAGCGGCGGGCGCTCCCGGTCCTCGAGTTCGCGCGCCGCGTGCCCAATGAAGATGAAGCCGGCGATCCGCTCGCCGGGGGCGCAGAAGGCGGCATTCACTTTCGGAGAATAAGCGCGCCAACCTGTGACCCATCCCGCGACATAGCCGAGCGCGTGCGCGGCGAGCAGCAGGTTCATGCCCGCGGCGCCGCACGATAATTCCTGCTCCCACACCGGAATCTTGTGGTCCGCGATCGGCGCGGAGATGAGCACGACGAGCTGCCCCGCGTAATGCGCGAACTCATGCTCTTTCTCGCGGTGGGCAGGCGTCGCGCACGGGTCCTCTTGCGCAAGCGCCTCGCACAGCACGCCCTCGAATGCGTCGCGCTGGTCCTCCGCGACAGTGACGAAACGCCAGGGAGAAAGCTTGCCATGGTCGGGCGTACGCGCGGCGATGGTCAGGATCCGCTTCAGCTCCTCCGCGGCCGGGCCGGGCGCGACCAGCTCGCGCGGCTTTCCGGAACGGCGGGCTTCGAGCAGCGACAGGAGCGAAGAGCGGTCGTTGAGCATGTTGCCGTCCATCTAAGGGCGCAACCGGTCCGCAACAATCGGCTTCACAACCCCGATTTGCCCGTTAGGGTCGCGGCCGGCTGTGCCCGCTGGGCGCTGGGGAGACAGAGTGATGGTCGATACGCCAGCCATTGAAGAACCGGGCTCGCCCGACATCAGTCACGAAAATCCGGCCAGGAGGGGCGAATGGTTCGGCCATCCGCGGCAGCTAGCGCGGCTGTTCACCACCGAGATGTGGGAGCGGTTCGGCTATTACGGCATGCGGGCGCTGCTGACGCTCTACCTGACCAAGCACTTCCTGTTCTCCGACCAGCAGGCAACCGGCCTTTACGGCGGCTACACCGCGCTGGTTTACCTGACGCCGCTGATCGGCGGGCTTCTCGCCGACCAATATCTGGGATCGAAGCGATCGGTGAAGTTCGGCGCCATCATCATGGCGATCGGCTATTTCACGCTCGCTTTCGGCGGCTCCCCGGCCAAGCCTTATGCGACGATCGCCGGGCAACGCTACGAGGTCGTCGTCGACAATTTCGTCGATCGGCCGAGCAGCAATCCGAATGAAGCGCGCTTCCTCGTCGACCATGGCCAGAAGCTTCAGATCCGCGGCAACGAAGACAGTTCGATTTCGCTGCTGAACAACGGCCAAGAGGTGAAGCGCCTGCCCAAGGGCGCGATGGTCGCCGGGGCGGATCGCAATTCGCTTACGATTGCGATCATGCTCGTCGCCTTGTCGCTGATTTCGGTCGGCAACGGTTTCTTCAAGCCCAACATTTCGACCATCGTCGGGACGTTGTACGCGCAGTCAGACCGTCGGCGCGACGCCGGTTTCACCATCTTCTACATGGGCATCAACCTTGGCTCGATCCTCGGCCAGCTGTTCTGCCCGCTGTTCGCGGATTGGTTCGGCTGGTGGGCCGGTCTTAGCCTCGCCGGTATCGGCATGCTGGTCAGCTACAGCCTCATGCAGTTCGACGGGGGACGCCTCGCCGGCTTCGGCGACCGGCCATCCGATGCGCCGAACCGCGATATTGCGATCTACGCTGGAGCGTTGATTGCGGTGCCGGTCTTGGTGTTCCTGTTCAGCAACTTGATGAACTCGCAGCCGGCCGAAGCGGGCTCGGGCTTTATTGGTTACCTCATGTCGCTGTCGCTGATGGGCAAATTGCTGTTCGGCACCTTCATCATCGCGGTCCCCGGCATCCTCGTCTGGTCCTACGCCAAGGGGACGCGGACCGAGGCCCAGATGATGACCGCGGCGATGGTTCTGATCGTCTTCAACGTCTTCTTCTGGACCTTGTTCGAACAAGCGGGATCGTCGTTGACCCTGTTCGCCGACCGCAATACGGACCGCAGCGTGTTCGGGCTTTTCACGCTCTCGGCGCCGCAAACCCAGAACTTCAACCCGATCTTCATCGTGCTGCTCGCGCCGGTGATGAGCGTGATGTGGACGTCGCTCGCGCGCCGGGGACTTGAGCCGTCGATCCCGATCAAGTTCTCGCTGGCGCTGGTCGGCGTCGGCGCCGGCTTCCTGTTGCTGGTCTGGGGCTCGACTTTCGCCGGGTCCGACTTCCAGGTCGGGCTATGGTGGCTGGCCGGTCTCTATTTGATCCACTCGATTGCCGAGCTGTGCATTTCACCGGTGGGCCTCAGCATGATCACCAAGCTGTCGATCGCCCGGATCGTCGGGATGATGATGGGCGTCTGGTTCCTGTCGATTTCGGTGGCGCAATATTTTGCCGGCATCGTCGCGCAATTCATGAGCGTCGAAACCGTTGGCGGTCAGGTTACCAACCTCAAGGTCAGCCTCGACACCTACACCTCGACGTTCACGTTCATTGCCTGGATCGCGATCGGCGCGGGCGTTTTGCTGTTCCTGCTGTCCTGGCCGCTCCAGAAGTGGATGCACGGTGTCAAATAGGCTTGTTGGCGCGGCGCTCGCCGCCAGCTTCCTCCTGTCTGGCTGTGCCGCGCTCGAAAACAAGCCCAAGAACGAGCCGCCGATTGCGATCAACCAGGATCCCTATCCGTCGACCTACGTCCGCTATCCCGGTCCGCCGACCCTCATCCGCGGTGCGACGATCTTCGACGGCGAGGGCCATCGCCTCGATCGTGGCGATGTCCTCATTGCCGACGGGGTGATCAAGGCGGTTGAGCCGAACCTGATGGCGCCCGACGGCGCGGTCGTGATCGACGGCACCGGCAAGTTCGTGACGCCCGGCATCATCGACATCCACAGCCACCTTGGCGACTATCCGTCACCCGGCGTGTCGTCGCTGTCCGACGGCAATGAAGCCACCTCCCCAGTGCGACCCGAAGTCTGGGCCGAGCACAGCGTGTGGCCGCAGGACCCGGGCTTCAGCCGAGCTTTGGTCAATGGCGGGGTGACGACGCTGCAGATCCTGCCCGGTTCGGCCAACCTTTTCGGCGGCCGCTCGGTGGTGCTGAAGAACGTGCCCGCTCGCACGACGCAGGGGATGAAGTTCCCCGGTGCGCCTTATGGCCTCAAGATGGCGTGCGGCGAGAATCCGAAGCGCGTCTACGGGTCGAAGGGCACCATGCCGCAGACGCGGATGGGCAATATCGCGCTCACCCGCCAGACCTGGATCAAGGCGGTCGAATATAAGCGCAAGTGGGACAAGTATCAGAAAGAGGGGGGGGACGCGCCGGAGCGCGACCTTGCGATGGATACGCTGAAGGGCGTGCTCGAGGGCAAGATCCTCGTCCAGAACCACTGCTACCGCGCCGACGAAATGGCGATCATGATCGATATGTCGAAGGAGTTCGGCTATCACGTGACCGCGTTCCACCACGCGGTCGAAGCCTATAAGATCGCCGACCTGCTGCGCGACAATGACGTGTGCGCGGTGATGTGGGCCGACTGGTACGGGTTCAAGATGGAATCCTACGACGCGGTCAAGGAGAACATTCCGCTGGTGCACAATGCCGGCGCCTGTGCGATCGTCCATTCCGACGATCCCAATTACATCCAGCGGCTCAACCAGGAGGCGGCCAAGGCGCTTGCTGACGGGCGCCGCGCTGGAATCAACATTCCCGACGAGGTCGCGTGGGAGTGGCTGAGCCGCAATCCGGCCAAGGCGCTCGGCATCCTCGACAAGACCGGCACCCTGGCGCCGGGTAAGATGGCCGACGTCGTGCTGTGGAACGGCAATCCCTTCAGCGACTACACCCGGCCGGAGCGCGTGTGGATCGACGGCGCTGAGATGTACGACGCGAACGATCCGAAGAAGCGGCCCATCAGCGACTTCGAGCTCGGCCAGCCGGGCCAAGGAGATGTCAAGTGATTCGCGCCGCGATTGCCGCGCTGCTGCTGGGCGCGGCGGCGCCTGCAGCCGCCCAGACCATTGCGATCACCGGCGGCACGGTCGCGTTCGGTGACGGGTCGGAGCCGATCCGCAATGGGACCGTGGTCATTCGCGACGGCCGGATCGTCGCCGCCGGCGACATGCGGATGAAGCTGCCCGCCGGCACGCAGGTCATCGACGCGACCGGCAAATGGGTGACGCCGGGCATTGTCGCCGGCTTCTCGCGGCTCGGCCTGGCGGAGGTCGACCTTACATCC
>JBDTZJ010000146.1:0-4413 GCA_040005255.1 Sphingomicrobium sp. | reverse complement strand
CGCCCGGGGGTCCGAACACGCCGAGCATTCCTGCCCGGGCATTGGGAGCGCCGCACACCACCTGAATCTGCTCGCCCGTACCCGCGTCGATGCTCAGCACCTGAAGCTTGTCGGCCTGCGGATGCTTCTCCGCCGTCAGCACCTTCGCCACCCGGAAAGGCGCAAGCGCTTCGGCGGGGTTGGAGACGTCCTCGACTTCCAGGCCGATCGCCGTCAGCTTGTCTGCGATCTCCTGCGCTGAAGCATCGGTATCGAGATGCTGCTTCAGCCACTCGAGCGAGAATTTCATGCGCCGACTCCGCCCGAGACCGTCGGCACGTCGAGCGCGCGGAAGCCGTAATGTTTGAGCCAGCGGATATCGCCGTCGAAGAAGGCGCGCAGGTCGTCCATGCCGTATTTGAGCATCGCCAGCCGGTCGATCCCGCAGCCAAAGGCGAAGCCCTGCCATTCCGTGGGATCGAGCCCCATGTTGGCGATGACGCGCGGGTGGACCATGCCGCTGCCCAGCACCTCCATCCAGCCTTCCTGACCGCCGACGACGCGGCGGCCCTTTTCCATCGACCAGCCGACGTCGACTTCGGCCGACGGCTCGGTGAACGGGAAGTAGGACGGGCGCATCCTCAGCACCACGTCGTCGCGCTCGAAGAAGGCCTTGAGGAAGGTCTCCAGCGTCCATTTCAAATGGCCGAGCGTGATCCCTCGGTCGAGAACCAGCCCCTCGACCTGGTGGAACATCGGCGTATGGGTCGCGTCGCTGTCGGAGCGGTACACGCGGCCCGGAGCGATCACATAGATCGGCGCGCCGCTGTCCTCGCCAGCGCGGATCTGCACCGGCGAAGTGTGGGTGCGCAGGACGTAGGGCTCTTCATCGGGCGTTCGCGGCTCGAGGTAGAAAGTGTCCTGCATCGCCCGGGCCGGGTGGTTCTCCGGCATGTTCAGCGAGGTGAAGTTAAACCATTGCGTCTCGATCTCGGGCCCTTCTGCGACCGAGAAGCCGAGGTCGGCGAAGATTTCGGCGAGCTCGTCCATCACCTGGCTCACGGGATGGACGGTACCGCTGACGCTTTCCGGCGCCGGCAACGACAGGTCGATTCTTTCAGTTGAAAGCTTCCGTTCGAGCTCGGCCGTCTCCAGCACCGCCTTGCGCGACGCAATGGCGTCAGTCACCGCCTCGCGCAGCGCGTGGATCTTCGGCGCCTCGGCCGCACGGGTCTCCGGGTCCATGGCGCCGAGCGACTTGAGCAAGGCTGTCACCGAGCCCGACTTGCCGAGCGATGCGACGCGCATCGCCTCGAGCTTACCAAGGCTGTCGGCGCTCGCGATGCGGTCGAGCATGGTTTCGGCGTCGGTCATCGCCCCGGCTCTAGCAATGCCGCAGCGCAAAATGCAAAGGCGGGATAGCTGTGACGGAATGGCCTGAACTCAGCGTGGCGAGTGACCACGAGACCCTGGCGGTGCTGCACCTCGCCTCGCAGATGCTGGGCAAGGTCAGGGTCGCCAATGCGCCCTGGGTCAATCACGGCTGGCATGTCGCGCTGCAGCCCAACGCCCGCGGCCTTGCGACCCTGCCGACGGCGGCGAGCGGCGGCCGCACCTTCACCCTGACGCTCGACCTCTGCCGCCATGCCATCGTGATGTGGGCCAGCGACGAATCGCGCGAGGAACTGCCGCTCAACGCCGGCAGCATTGTCGCGCTTCACCAGCGGCTGATCGCGATGCTCGACGCGCATGACCTGCCGTCGCGCTTCGACGGCCGCCCCAACGAAATCCCGGACGCGATCCCGTTCGCCAAAGACACCGCGCCGCGCAATTACGATCGCGACTCGGCCGGGCGCTTCCGCGAGGCGTTGGCGGCGATGCTGCCGGTGTTCGCCCGCTTTCGTGCGGGTTTTTCCGGCAAGGCGAGCCCGGTCCATTTCTGGTGGGGCAGCTTCGATTTGGCGGCGAGCGTCTTTTCGGGCCGCAAAGCGCCGCCGCACCCCGGGGGCCTGCCCGGCCTGCCCGACCGGATCACGCGCGAAGCCTACAGCCACGAGGAAGTCAGCTCAGGCTTCTGGGCCGGCGGAGCGACCGCGGCCGAGCCCTTCTTCTACAGCTACATCTATCCCGAGCCGGAAGGTTATCGCGCCACGCCGGTCGCCCACGGCCGCTTCGACGAGACCTACGGCGAGTTCGTGCTGCCCTATGCCGACGTCCGCGCGTCGGCGGACCCGGTCGACATGCTGCTGGAATTCCTCGAGTCCGCCTACGAAGCCGGTGCCAACCTCGCCAAGTGGGACCGCGCGGCGCTGGAGCGCGAGCCGGTAGCGCCTTAGGTCGGCACGAACGGGTAGGGCGAAATCGACTTGCGATTCTCGTCGACCGCCAGCATCCGCCCGGCCGGCGGGGTCGCGCGATAGGCGCATTGCAGCCGCGGACAGACGGCGCAGGCCGGACCGACCGGCGTCGCGGACGTGTTCACCAGGTCCAGACCGTCGGCATAAGCGATGCGCTGCGCGTGCTTCACGTCGCAACCCAGACCGATGGCGAGCAAGGCATCGTCACGGATATCGGGGCTGATCGGCCGCTCGATCGTCCGGCTGATGGTGAAGAAGCGCTGGCCGTCGGGAGTCTCGATCAGCTGCCGGATCGTCTGCCCCGGAGTCTGGAACGCCGAGTGCAGGTGCCAACGCGGGCAGGTGCCGCCGAAGTGCGAGAAGGGAAAGGCCTCGCCGGCGTAACGCTTCGAGATGTTCCCGGCCGGATCGACGCGGAGCATGAAGAAGGGCACTCCCTTGGCGCCCGATCGGCTGAGCGTGGTCAGCCGGTGCGCGACCTGCTCGACATTGGCCCCAAACTGCGCGGTCAGCCGGTCGAGCGCGTAGCGATGCCCCTCGGCGGCGCGGAGGAACTTGCCGTACGGCATCATGATCGCGCCCGCGGCGTAATTCGCAAAGCTCATGTGCAACAAGCGACGGCTGCCCGGGTCGGGCGAGCGCGCCGCCTCGAGCATGCGCGCAATAATGGGCGCGAACTCGAGCAAGGCGAGCTGGTAGGCGATGCCGAAGGTCCGGTTCTCCGGCCGTAGCAGGGATGACAGCATCAGCACCCGGCGCTGCGGGTCGTAACTCTGGCTGGCGTCCTCGAGGACCTCCGGTTCCACGACGCGGACCTCGACGCCCCACGCCTCCTTGAGCCGCTGGCGCAGCGGTTCCGCCACGGACAACGGGTGGGCGAGCGCTCCGCCGAGCGTCTCGGAGGCTTCCTCCAGCTCGGGATAATGATTGCGCTGGGCCTGGATGTAATCGCGGACCCAGGTCTCAGGCGTGATCAACGAACGGGGATCAGCCCGACGCTCCTCGCCGTCGGGACGGCGCTGGACTTCGCGCACGGCGGTGTAGAGGCGCGCGATTCCCTCCACGACCGACGGCGCATTGTCCGCCAGCTCCACCAGCTCGTGGCGGCTGACGCCGAGGTCGGCGAGCATCGGGTCGGAGAAGATCTCGCCCAGCTGGGTCGCGCCGCCGCTGTCGCCGGCCTCGGAGGCGAAGGCCTTCACGTCGACGTCGAAGGCTTCGGCGAGGCGCAGCAGGATGCCGGCGGTGACTGGCCTTTGGTTGCGCTCGAGATGGTTGAGGTAGGAGCCCGAAATGCCGAGCTGCTCGGCCATCTGGCTCTGGTTCAGCCCGCGCTCGCGGCGCAGCCGTGCAAGCCGGGCACCGAGGAAGAGCTTGCGCTGAAGCATCATCAGTGAAGTTGTCAAACATTTTACAAAAACACAAGTCGTTGTCTGACACGGCAGCACTTTTCTGTGTGACTTTTACCATCGGGATGGGTTTTCCTGCGGCTTCGGCAACAGGGGATTCGCGATGCGTGATTTTGGGCAGGTAGTGGCGGCTCCGGAAGGACGGTTCGAGGGTATCGAACGGCCATACAGCGTCGAGGACGTGCTCAAGCTGCGCGGATCGATCCCGGTCGAGCACACGCTTGCCCGCCGCGGCGCGCTCAAGCTGTGGGAGCTGCTGCACAGGCAAGAACCCGTTCGCGCGCTCGGCGCTTTGTCCGGCAACCAGGCGATGCAGATGGTCCGCGCCGGCCTCGAAGCCATCTACCTCTCGGGCTGGCAGGTCGCCGCCGATTCGAACGTCAGCGGCTCGATGTACCCCGACCAGTCGCTCTATCCCGCCAATTCCGGCCCCGAGCTCGCGCGCAAGATCAACAAGACGCTCGCCCGCGCCGACCAGATCGAGCATCTCGAGGGCGGAGCGAAACGCGACTGGTTCGCGCCGATCCTCGCTGATGCCGAAGCCGGCTTTGGCGGGCCGCTCAACTGCTTCGAAATCATGAAGGCCTATGTCGAAGCGGGCGCCGCGGGCGTCCACTTCGAGGACCAGCTCGCGAGCGAGAAGAAGTGCGGCCACCTCGGCGGCAAGG
>JBDTZJ010000021.1:0-14984 GCA_040005255.1 Sphingomicrobium sp. | reverse complement strand
ATCACACCATCGCATTGCTGGGCTGCGCGTCGCTGTCGCTCGCCGCGTTGCTGGCAGAGGCCGCGTCACCGCCGCGCCTGCTGCGGCTCCTCGCACCGGCGCTGCTGGTGCTGCCGCTCGTCGCATCCGAGAGCGAGGCCACGCATGTGGCGCCGCCCAATGCCGACGCGTTTGAGGCAGTCGCCGGATTGGCGCCGGGCGACATGGTCGGCTTCCTCGTCATCGACACCGCGGTCCCAGTGTCAGTCGGCCTGAAATACGGCGTCCGCAACCCTTCGCGGTACGAGGTCATCTGGATGATGAACGCCGTCGTCGAAAATGAGCTGCACGGCAATCCTAACCCGCGCATCGCTGAATTTGGACGCGAGGTGATCTCCAACACGGCCGTCGATTTCCGCTGCCGGCCGCCCAAGCGGATCATCGCCGAGCGTCCCCGGCCGGGCCAGCGCGGCTTCGACATCCTCGCCTGGTACGGGCGCGACCCGCAATTCACCGAGCTACTCTCGCACTACCGGGTGCGCAGCCGAACCTCGCTCGAGACTTATGAGCTGGCGTCACCATGGACGCCGCCACCGCCGTCGTTCTGCCGGCTCTAAGCGCAGGGTTAGTCTTTCTTTAGGCATCTGCGGTTAATCCAACATCGAAATCCCAGTTAGCGAGTGACCAACGGGCATGAGCGCATTCGGCAAGCGTGGTGGAGTAAGCGGCGGAGGCCGCCCGAGTTTCGGCGTCGCCAAGCCCATGAAGGGCGGCCCGGGCGGCTCATCCTCGGCGCCGGCGCCTGACGGCGGTGACCAGTTCCCGCCGCTCGAAGAGCTGGATGAGACCCCGCTTCCCGACAGCGGCAGCGTGCCCTCCGGCGCAATGGACCGCCTGACCGCCCGGCAGAATTCCAGCGGGGAGCAGGGCAGCAGCAAGGTCGAGGGCTTCGAAGCGTCCGTCCACCGGATCAAGGAGCAGGTGCTTCCGCGCCTGCTCGAGCGCGTCGACCCCGAGGCCGCGGCGACGCTCAACAAAGACGAGCTCGCCGAGGAATTCCGCCCAATCATCTCGGAAGTGCTCGCCGAGCTGAAGATCACGCTCAACCGGCGCGAGCAGTTCGCGCTCGAAAAGGTGCTGGTCGACGAGCTTCTCGGCCTTGGGCCGCTCGAGGAGCTGCTCGCCGACCCGGCGGTCAGCGACATCATGGTCAACGGGCCTGAGCAGACCTACGTCGAGCGCAAGGGCAAGCTCGAGATCGCGCAGATCCAGTTCCGCGACGAGGAGCATCTGTTCCAGATCGCGCAGCGGATCGTCAACAAGGTCGGCCGCCGAATCGACCAGACCAGCCCGCTTTGCGACGCCCGTCTCCAGGACGGCAGCCGCGTCAACGTCATCATCCCGCCGCTCAGCCTGCGCGGCACCGCCATCTCGATTCGTAAGTTCTCCGAAAAGCCGATCACGCTCGACATGATGCGTGGCTTCGGCTCGATGTCCGAGAAAATGGCGACGCTGCTCAAGATCGCCGGCGCCAGCCGCATGAACGTCGTCATCTCGGGCGGTACCGGCTCGGGTAAGACGACGATGCTCAACGCACTGTCGAAGATGATTGACCCCGGCGAGCGCGTGATCACCATCGAAGACGCGGCCGAGCTGCGGCTTCAGCAGCCGCACTGGCTGCCGCTCGAAACGCGCCCGGCAAACCTCGAAGGGCAAGGCGCGATCACCATCCGCGACCTCGTCATCAACGCTTTGCGTATGCGTCCCGACCGCATCATCCTCGGCGAAATTCGCGGCCAGGAGTGCTTCGACCTCCTGGCTGCAATGAACACCGGTCACGACGGCTCGATGGCAACGCTCCACTCCAACTCCCCGCGCGAGTGCCTCGCGCGCATGGAGAACATGGTGATGATGAGCGACATCAAGATCCCGAAGGAGGCGATCAGCCGCCAGATCGCGGATTCGGTGGACCTCATCGTCCAGGTTAAGCGCCTTCGTGACGGCTCGCGGCGCACCACCAACATCACCGAGGTGATCGGCATGGAAGGCGACGTCATCGTCACCCAGGAGCTGTTCAAATTCGAATATCTGGACGAGACCTCCGACGGCAAGATCGTCGGCGAGTATCGCTCGATGGGCCTCAGGCCCTACACGCTTGAGAAGGCCAAGCAGTACGGCTTCGACCAGCCGTACCTGGAGGCGTGCCTCTAGTCAGGCCACCGCTTTGAGTGGCAGCCGGTTTCAATAGGCCGGAGGCAACCGACGCGGTATTGATCCGCGCGTCGTGCAAGCACCGGTAGATCCTCGATTTCACCAAGGGCCTGGGCCGCGCCGGAGCGGCCGATGAACCCCGCCACCAAGCTGGCCACGACGCCGGGCATCCAGCGGGTGCCCACCCGCGAGCTCGATCTGTTCATCATCCGCGGTTTCCTCGATCCGGCGACCTGCGCAGCGCTGATCGAGCGGATCGACGCCCGTCGCCGGCCTTCTGACATCGCCGACGATACGGGCATCGCCAATTTCCGCACGAGCGAGACCTGCGATCTCGACTCCGGCGATCCGGTGGTCGCACAAGTCGAGGGCAAAATCTCCGACCTGCTTGGTTTGCCGCTCGCTCTTGGCGAACCACTCCAGGGGCAACGCTACGCGCCCGGCCAGGAGTTTCGGCCGCACACCGACACCTTCAACCCGGGCGGTTACGATTTCCTCGTGCACACGCAACGGGGCGGGCAGCGGAGCTGGACGGCGATGATCTATGTAAACCAGCCCGAGGACGGCGGCGCGACGCGCTTCAAGACGATCGGCAAGACTATCCAGCCAGAGGCCGGAAAGCTGCTCACCTGGAACAATTTGTTGCCCGACGGTACGCCGAACATGGCGACGCTGCACCAGGGCATGAAAGTCCGCCGCGGCACGAAATATGTGCTGACCAAATGGTTCAGGCAGGAACCCCCATAGGACCGCCGCGCGGATCTGTTGCCCCGCGGCCACGATTCAAAAAACTGCAACAGTAGATTCACGGATGCGACACTTGAGCCGTCACATCTCTGTCTTGGCCCCCTCCTAAATTCCGCCTGTCCAGCCCGCAGAGGCTAGGGGGAAAGGTCAATTCCATGATATCCGGTTCGTTGAGCGCGCGTCGCGCGGCTCGTCACTTCACCATTCAACCCAATAGCTTCCGCACGCGCGCGCTCATGACGGGCGTGCTGCTGAGCTCGGTCGCGACTGCTGCGATGGCCCAGCCGGCGGGCGATCAGACAGCGCCCAACCCGGGCGTCACGGTGTCGCCGGGCTCGGCCACCGCCCAGAGCACCGAGCAGAGCACCCAGGCGAACCCGGGAACGACCGCGCCAGCGCCACAAGTCGATCAAATCGATAGCCCGCAGAGCGGCGCGACGGTCGTCGAAAACGGCCCGCAAGCGCCGCAGGACCAGGGCCTCGGCGCGATCATCGTCACCGCGACCAAGCGCGAGACGAACCTGCAGCAGACGCCAATCGCGATCAGCGTCGCCAACACCCAGGCGCTGCAGGATCGCCACGTCCTCAGTCTGTTCAACCTCGCCGACGGCACGATCCCCAGCCTTCGCGTCGCGACCTTTGAGGCTCGCCAGTCGGCGCTGACCATCGGCATCCGCGGCATCGTTCCCTACGACCAAAACCAGACCGCGCGCGACAACGGCGTCAGCGTCTATCTCGACGGGATCGCGCTAGGAAAGACGCAGGGCCTCAACGCAGCGCTGTTCGACATCGACCGGATCGAGGTTCTCAAGGGACCGCAAGGCACTCTCTTCGGCCGTAATACCGAGGGTGGCGCAGTGTCGCTGATTACGAGGGCGCCGACTGGCGTGTTCGGCATGCGCGGAAGCGTCAGCGTTGGCAATTTCGGCTCGCGGGATGCGCAGCTTCACGTGGACCTGCCTGCATTCGCCAACATCGCCATCAAACTCGATGGTGTTTACGAGCACCAGAACCCGACCGTTAGGGATCCCCTCACCGGGTCGACGGGCTGGAACTATTACGACCGCAAGGGCGGCCGCGTCGCTGCTCGCTGGACGCCGATCGACGGCTTCTCTGCAGACCTCGCATATGAATATGCGAAAGACCAGAACACGCCGCAGTACAGCCAGCTGATCAACTACAATCCGAACGGCTATACGGTCGGCGCATACAGCTTCTCGCCAACCGGTGTCCCGACCTTGGTCTTGCCGGGCACGACCACCGCTTGTGGCGGCACCATCGCCGCCGGCAGCACCAAGCCGGCCTGCGTCGCACCATTGGCTCCGATCGTCGGAATCCATCCGACCCGTCAGTCGGTGGCGGACGTCGGCGTTCCGCAGCAGCCCAGCGTCGACATCACGCACGGCGTTACGGGAACGCTGAAATATAAGGTCACCCCGCATCTCGAGCTCCGGTCGATTACCGGATGGCGCGGTGTCAGCACCGATCAGTGGGACAACTCGGGCGGCCCGGAGCGCACGACCTTTGCGCCGCCCAACACTTCGACCGCCATCCTCGCCGCCACTACCGGCCTGTTCAGCCGCTACAGTCTGTCCTTTCTGCGGCAGCATCAGTTCAGCGAGGAATTCCAGGTCGTCGGCAGCTTGCCGCAGCTCGATTACGTTCTCGGCGCTTATTATTACACCGAGCACGCGACCGAATATGCGGCGACTCCGCAAAGCAACCAGTGGAACTCCACCGGGACGGGCTACATCATCCGCAGCCCGATCATCGACAGCTCGGTGACGGGCAACATCAGCTCGGCCAACTCAGGCTATCAGCAGTTCGCGCCGTCGTGCACGAACACGCTCGCGGCCACGGTGCCGGTGTTCGCGCACAGCTGCCAGTTCATCACACGCGACAGCGAAGCGTGGGATCACAACCTTTCGGCGTTTGGCCAGGCGACCTACACCCCGGCGGGCCTCCCCATCCTGCACATCACCGCTGGTGCGCGCTACACATCGGACAAGCGGCATGGCCGTCTGTTCATCGTCAACAACGCCGCGACGCCCTTCACCTTCAGCAATAGCGCGAGCCGCGTCGACCCGCTGGTGACGCTGGCCGTGGACGCCGCGCCGACCGTTCACCTGTACGCGAAATATTCGACCGGATTCCGGGCCGGCGGCGCGAACGACCGCTCACAGGCGTTCAACTCATTCGGCCCCGAGTCGGTCAAAGCCTATGAAGCCGGCGCCAAGATGGATTTCCTCGATCATAAGGCGCGACTCAACCTCGCCGGTTACATCATGAACCGGAGCAACACGCAGTTCGACTTCGACCTGTTCGACACGGCTTCGGGCAGCCCGACCAACGGCAGCCACATCGAGCAGACGCAGAATGCGGGCACCACCAAGATCCACGGGTTCGAAGCGGATTTGACGATCCGTCCGATCCAGGCGCTGACGCTCGGCGCCTCCTACGCCTACACCTGGTGGAAGGCACCGTCAGCGGTGAACCCCCTCACGGGCGGCCTGCCGCAGCAGCTGTACATCGTCTACACGCCGAAGCACGCCGCATCGGGCTTTGTCGACTACCAGGTCCCGGTGAACGTCGCGAACGGCAAGCTCCGCATCCACTTCGACGCGACCTATTCGAGCAGCCAGTATAGCTTCCAACTCGAGCCGACGAAGACCGACCCGAGCTTCATCGTGAATGGCCGCATCGCCCTGGCCGACGTCGAGATGAACAGCGGCAGCACGTTGCTGACCTTGGCTCTCTGGTCGCGCAACTTGTTCAACGAGCAGCACATCTATCGGCGCTCCAACGCGAACTCGACACCGGTCCAGAACTTCAACGGTTCGACTTTGGTCTCGACGAACTACGGCGGCATCCTCGGCGATTATGCCAACTTCAACGCGCCGCGGACCTGGGGTGCGGAGATTGCGTTCAAGGTCGGCGCACCGCGGATCGCGCCGGTGCCTTATGTTGCACCGCCACCGCCCCCGCCGCCGCCGGCGACGGTGACGTGCGAGAGTGGCGCGGTGATCACGGCGCCGGGCACCTGCCCGCCGTCCGCAGTACCGCCGCCCCCGCCGCCGCCGGAACCGACGCCGGAGCGCGGCGGCTAGTCAGCTTTTCACGAGTGTCGCGTAAGCGGGCCGTGCAGGACTCTCGGCGCGGCCCGTTTCTTTTGGCGACGATCACGCGACCGAGCGCGCGCCGCGCGGTCCAGCGATCGAGCCAAATCGCTGATTTTACGGAATAAAATGGTGGGCGTGGCAAGGATTGAACTTGCGACCCCTGCGATGTCAACACAGTGCTCTACCACTGAGCTACACGCCCACCCAGGCAGGCCCGTAGGGCCTCCGGAAGGCGGCATTTAGGGGGCAGTTTACTAAGGCGCAACCCGTCGCGGCGCTATAAGCGGCCGTGTTGGTCCTCGGTCTGGAAGATGCGGTCCACCTCCATCACCAAGTCCTTGAGATGGAAGGGCTTGGAAAGGAGCTTGGCTTCGGGCGCAGTGCGCCCGCCCTGGAGGGCGACCGCGGCGAAGCCGGTGATGAACATGACCCGGATCGCCGGGTCGATCGCACTGGCTTTCTGGGCGAGCTCGATCCCATCCATCTCGGGCATGACGATGTCGGTCAGCAGCAGGTCGAAGTGGGTCGTTTCGAGCAACGGCATCGCTTCGGTGCCGCAGCCCACGGCCTCGACCTCATATCCGACACGCTGCAGCGCCCGCTGCAGATATTCGCGCATCGACGTATCGTCTTCCGCCAGGAGAATTCTTGCCATCACCCACTCTATGCGCTGCTCTTTTGCGTTTTTCCAGAAGCGAATGAGCGCCTCGCGCGTTGCAGGCTCCCTTAGCCAGTCCTAAACTGGCACGGAATTTAACCTCGACCGTGAGCAAGCTCCCCTCCCCCACCATCCACCAGCCGCGTGGACAGCTGCCGGTACTGCTGTCAGTGCCGCACTCCGGCCGCGACTATCCCGACTGGCTGATTGCGCTCGCTTCAGCGGGCAAGCCGTCGCTAACGACGCTCGAAGACCCGTTCGTCGACCGGCTGGTGTGGCGCGCGCTGCAGCGCGGCTGTGGCGCGGTCATCGCCCGCACTCCGCGGGCCGCGATCGACTGCAACCGGGGCGAGGATGAAATCGACCCGTCGGTGATCGACGGCGCGCGGCGCAGCCGGGTCAGCGCGCGGGCCCGCGGTGGGCTTGGGATCATCCCCGCCCGCACCGCGCAGCATGGCCATCTCTGGCGGCGGGCGATCACGCCCGATCAGCTCGACGATCGGCTCAACCAGGCGCACCGGCCTTACCACGATGCGGTCGAGGCGCAGCTCGCTGTGCTGCTCGACCGGTTCGGCTGCGCGCTGCTGCTCGATTGCCATTCGATGCCGCCGCCGCCGGACGGGGTGCCGCCGCTGGTGTTCGGAGACCGCCGCGGCCGCACCGCCGAACCGTGGATCAGCGCCGAGGCGGTGGCGATCGCCAAGCGGCTCGGCTTCGAGGCCGCGCTCAACGACCCGTTCGCCGGCGGACACGTGATCGAGCGGCACGCGCGGCCGAAAAGCGGAGTCCAGGCGCTGCAGATCGAGATCGATCGCCGCTGCTACCTCGACGGCAAGCTCGCGAAGCCCGGCCCCGGGTTCGACCGGGTGGCGGGATTGATCGAGACGCTGGCGATCGAGCTCGGCGAAGCGCTGATCGGACGCCAGTACGCGACGGCCGCGGAGTAGGCCCCGCTAGACCGTCGCCGGCGCCGGCTGCTGCTGAACCTGGGCCGGCGCCTTGCCCTGCTGCATCTGGCGCGCGAATACGTCGCGCATCTGCGACAGCGAGAACAGGTGGGCAAAGAGCAGCGGCAGCATGCCGTTCTGATTCATCTTGCGAAGCTCGTCACCGCGCAGGTTACGCACCTTTTCCTCGTCGACCATGCGGAAGCCGCGGTAGACGAACGGCTGGTCGAAACCCTCGGGCTGGATCGCCACTTCGCCATCCATCAGGAGGTCGGATTTGACCAGGTCCTCGATGAAGGCGTTGGTCCTGAGGCCGGCCGCCTCGAACTGTTCGCAAAATTCGAGGATCGCCTTGGTCGCGGCGCTCGGCTGGTCACCATCGAACAAAGGCTCGCCGTCATCGAAGTCGCCAATCGCGCCCGACGTCGGATCGAAGCACAGCGACAGCTCGTCAGTGTCGGGTCGCAGCCGGGCGAGCAGGAACGGGTACCGCCGCAGGTAAGCGGGGATGTAGATGCTCTGGTCGAGCGCTCGGCCGTGATCGTCGAGGAAGACGTTGACGCCCTCGTTGAGCCCCATGAGCGCAATCGGCACCGGCGTCCCGCCGACCGTGAAGACGATCGGGTAATGGCGCTGGACCAGCGTGAATTCGTCGACCGTCAGGGGCACGGCATGAGTCCGCCCCATCTCCGGCATGCTGGTGATGCCGCGCACCTTCATCTTGCCGTGCTGATCGAGGTTGATCGGCTCAACGGCGTTGTAGAAAATCGGCATTCCTTCGGTCGGAGCGGCACTCGCCATTTTAAGGTCTTCTCCTGGGGTCCGGGCTTGCGGCCGCGCGGCTCCGCGCTTGCCCGCCGGTGGTGGTCCGGAGGGCCTCTATTGGCCTCGCGCTCGTTAGGCAAGCGGGGCCGCTCCAGCCCGCCCAGCCACGTCTCCAGTTCATTGAACATTCAACGCATTGCTGCAAAGCCGCGCTCTATGGGGTTGGGCGTTAAGTGATTGCCGGGACAGTCTGGAAGCTGATGCCGCTGCTGCTCGGCCTGTTCGGCGCTGAGCCCGGCGCCATCGGGCAGTCGGTCACGCGGCTGATCGTCCAGGACGAAGTGGTCCTGCGCGTGCCGGTCCAGCCGCGCCCACTGCTCCCCGACATCGAATGGATCGAGCGCAAGGGGCCGAAATGCTTTCCCGCGGGCGCCATCCGCTGGGCGGTGCTGTCAGGGCCGACGCAGGTTGATTTCATCCTCGCCAACCGCGCGCGGATCCGCGCCCAGTTCGACGAGAATTGTCCGGCCCTGGATTTCTACGGCGGCTTCTACCTTCAGTCGGCGGACGATCGCCTGTGCGCTCGACGCGACGCGGTCCACTCGCGGATTGGCGGCAGCTGCACGATCGACCGCTTCAAGCAGCTCATGCCCAAGCTGCGTCACTAATGCCCGCGCCGGCAGTTGGATTCGGACACTCGCGTACCTACATTCCTTGACAGCGCGGACCCTGCGGCATAGCCGCTGAGAGCGCAGGCTGCCGAACCGGCCGTGAGAAGCCGCGGCTCACTCCATCATCCGGATTCTGAATGACTTTTGCCGATCTCGGCCTTTCCGACGAACTGCTCCGCGCGGTCAATGACAGCGGTTATAACGAGCCGACCCCGATCCAGCGCGCCGTGATCCCGTCGGTGCTGATGGGCAAGGATCTGATCGGCATCGCCCAGACCGGCACCGGCAAGACGGCCGGCTTCGTGCTGCCGATGATCGACATTCTGCACGAAGGCCGCAGCCGCGCGCGAATGCCGCGCTCGCTGATCCTCGAGCCGACGCGCGAGCTCGCGATGCAGGTCTCCGAGAATTTCGACAAATACGGCAAATATCATCCGCTCTCGATGGCGCTGCTGATGGGCGGCGTGCAGATGGGCGACCAGGTCAAGGCGCTCGAAAAGGGCGTCGACGTGCTGATTGCCACCCCCGGGCGGCTGATGGACCTGTTCGGCCGCGGCAAGATCATGCTCAACGATTGCAACCTGCTCGTCATCGACGAAGCCGATCGGATGCTCGACATGGGCTTCATTCCGGACATCGAGGAGATTTGCTCGAAGCTGCCCAAATCGCGCCAGACCCTGCTGTTCTCGGCGACCATGCCGCCGCCGATCCAGAAGCTCGCCGCGAAGTTCCTCAACGATCCCAAGCGCGTCGAAGTCGCGCGCCCGGCGACTGCCAACATCAACATCGAACAGCGGCTTGTCGAGACAAGGTCCGACAAGAAGAAAGAGGCGCTGCGCGACATCTTGCGTCACGAGGAATTCAGGAACGCCATCGTCTTTGCCAACCGCAAGACGACCGTGCGCGAGCTCGCCACCAGCCTCAAGCGCTCGGGCTTCGCGGTCGGCCAGATCCAGGGCGACATGGAGCAGTCGGACCGCATCGCCGAGTTCGACCGGTTCAAAAGCGGCGACATCACGGTCCTGGTCGCGTCCGACGTCGCCGCGCGCGGCCTCGACGTCAAAGGCGTCAGCCATGTCATCAACTTCGACGTCCCGTGGCAGCCCGACGATTACATCCACCGTATCGGCCGCACCGGGCGCGCCGGAATGACAGGCATCGCCATCACGCTGGCAACGCGCGAGGATGGTGAAGCCATCGGCCGGATCGAAAAGCTTATCGGCCACAAGATTCCCCGCGCGGCTGGTAAACCGGTCGAGGAGGCCGCGGAGGCCAAAAAGCCAGAGGCAGTGAAGCCGGAGCCGGAGAGGCCTGCCAAGCCGAAGCCGGCAAGGGCCCGGACGCCGCGGCCGGCTGTAGCAGCCGCGCAAGAACAAGCCCCGCTAGAGCAACAGGATCGCCCCGCTGCGAAGCCCAAAAAGCCGTCCGAGCGCACTCCCGTCCTCGAAGACATCAGCAGCGAGTGGAACGGCCCGATGCCCTCGTTCCTCTCCAAAAGCGCCGGCTAAGTTACAAGCCTGACACTGGAAAGCGCTGCCGGCGGTTCCTAGCTCCCCAGTCTCCAAAAGGGTTGGGCTTTGCAAGCGAAGGAACCGCGATGACCGAGTACGTGCCTCCGAAAGTGTGGAAGTGGGAACAGCCCAGCGGCGGCCAGTTCGCCAGCATCAACCGACCGATCGCCGGAGCCACTCACGAAAAAGAGCTGCCCGTCGGCAAGCATCCGTTCCAGCTCTACTCGCTCGCCACGCCGAACGGGCAGAAGGTCGGAATCATGTTCGAGGAGCTGCTCGCCAAGGGTCACACGGACGCCGAGTATGATGCCTGGCCGATCCGCATCGGCGACGGCGACCAGTTCGGCAGCGGTTTCGTCGACATCAACCCGAACTCCAAGATCCCGGCGCTCGTCGACCGCAGCGGCGCGGAGCCGGTGCGCGTGTTCGAATCCGGCGCGATCCTCCTCTACCTCGCCGAGAAGTTCGGCGAGTTCCTGCCCGCCTCCGCGGCTGCGCGCGCGGAAACCCTGTCCTGGCTGTTCTGGCAGATGGGCAGCGCCCCGTTCCTCGGCGGCGGCTTCGGCCATTTCTTCGCCTACGCGCCGGAGAAGATCGAATATGCGATCAACCGCTATGCAATGGAGGCCAAGCGCCAGCTCGACGTGCTGAACCGACGCCTCGCTGACAGCGAATATGTCGCAGGTCGCGATTACACGATCGCCGATATCGCGATCTGGCCGTGGTACGGCGGCATCGCCCTTGGACACAGCTATGAAGGCGCGGACGAGTTCCTTGCCACGCACGAATATCAGCATCTCATCCGCTGGGCGAAGCAGATCGCCGAGCGTCCGGCGGTCAGGCGCGGCCGCATCGTCAACAAGCTCAGCGGAGACGAAAGCGAGCAGCTCCACGAACGCCACGACGCCAGCGACTTCGACCTCCGGACCGAGGACAAGATCAAAGGTCTGGTTCCGGACGAGGCCGCGGCGGTCAAGGACGACGCGATCTAGCCGCGGCGGTAGCGCTGCAGGAATTCGCTGGCGAAAACCTGCAGCTGCTGCCTGCCGATTGCGTCCCTCAGGCACTGCATCAGCCGCTGGTAGAACCAGAGGTTGTGCTGGGTCATCAGCATCGCGCCGAGGATCTCCCCGGCTCTGACTAGGTGATGCACATAGGCGCGGCTGAACGTCGTGCACGCGGCGCACGGGCAGTCGGGCTCGATCGGTTCCGGGTCCTCGGCGAAGCGCGCGTTGCGCAGGTTCAAGGGCCCGTCGGCGGTGAACGCCTGCCCCGTACGGCCCGAGCGCGTCGGTAGCACGCAGTCGAACATGTCGATGCCGCGCACCACCGCCTCGACGATGTCGTCGGGCTTGCCGACGCCCATCAGGTAGCGCGGGCGGTCCGCGGGCAGCATGCCGGCCGCGAAGTCGAGGCAGCCGAGCATCGCCTCCTGCCCCTCCCCGACCGCGAGCCCGCCAACCGCGTAGCCGTCGAAACCGATGTCGATCAGCGCATCCGCTGAAGCCTTGCGCAGCGGCTCGTCCAGCGCGCCCTGCTGGATCCCGAAGATCGCCGCGCGCTCCGCATGCTCGCCACCGCGCTCGAACTCCTCGCGTGACCGTTTTGCCCAGCGGATCGAGCGCTCCATCGCTTCGCGCTGAACCTCGGCCGTCGACGTGGTCGGCACCAGCTGGTCGAACTGCATGACGATGTCGCTGTCGAGCAGGCGCTGCACTTCGATCGAGCGCTCAGGGCTGAGCATGTGCCGCGAACCGTCGAGATGGCTCGCGAAGGCGACGCCGTCTTCGGTGACCTTGGTCAGTTCGCTGAGGCTCATCACCTGGTAGCCGCCGCTGTCGGTCAGGATCGGCCGCTCCCAAGCCATCAACTTGTGCAGCCCGCCGAGCTTCGCCACCCGCTCCGCGCCGGGCCGCAACATCAGATGATAGGTGTTGCCGAGGATGATGTCGGCGCCCGACGCCCGCACCTCGTCCGGCCGCATGGCCTTGACCGTCGCCGCGGTGCCGACCGGCATGAACGCCGGCGTTCGGATCTCGCCGCGCTGCATGGCGATGACGCCCGTGCGCGCGGCCCCGTCCGTGGCCGAAATTGAGAAGGAGAAGCGGGTCACGGCCGGGGCTGTGGCAGAAGCAAGCTCGCGTCGCCATAGGAGTAGAAGCGGTAGCCCGCGTCGATCGCGTGGGCATAGGCCGACTTCATCACGTCCAGTCCCATCAGCGCGCTGACCAGCATGAACAGGGTCGAGCGCGGCAAATGGAAGTTGGTGATCAGCCCGTCGATCGCCCTGAAGCGGTAACCAGGCGTGATGAAGATCGCCGTGTCGCCCTCGAACGGCTTGATCACGCCGTCCTCGCCCGCCGCGCTTTCGAGCAGGCGCAGACTGGTGGTGCCGACGGCGATCAGCCTGCCCCCTGACGCCCGCGCCGCGTTGAGCCGCTCCGCCGTCGCGGCCTCGATGCGACCCCATTCCGCGTGCATCTTGTGGCCGCTCGTCACCTCGGTCTTGACCGGAAGGAAGGTCCCCGCGCCGACGTGCAGCGTCAGCGTCTCACGGCCCACGCCCCGCGCGGCGAGCGCCTCCAGCAGCCGCGGCGTGAAGTGCAGCGCCGCCGTCGGCGCCGCAACGGCCCCCTCCTCTCGGGCGAACATGGTCTGATAGTCGGCGCGGTCCTCGGCATCGGCCGGCCGCTTCGACGCGATATAGGGCGGCAGCGGCATGCGTCCGGCGCGCTCCAGGAGCAGCTCGACCGGCTCGTCGCCGTGAAAATGCAGCAGCGCCGATCCGTCCTCAGATTTCTCGACGACCGAAACCGAGACGCCAGCGCCGAAATCGATCGTGTCACCGACGCGCGCGCGCCGCGCATTGCGCAGGAACGCCCGCCACTCCCGCGGTCCCTCGCGCTTGTGCAGGGTCGCGCCAATCGAGGCGTCGCCGCGCTTGCCCTCGAGCTGCGCCGGGATGACCTTGGTGTCGTTGAACACCAGCACGTCGCCGGCTCTGAGCAAGTCAGGCAGTCCGAGCATTTGGTGGTCGGCTATGTCCCCACCCTCGACAAACAGCAGCCGCGCGCTGTCGCGCGGCCGCGCCGGCCTCAGCGCGATGCGGTCTTGCGGAAGGTGGAAATCGAACAGGTCGACGCGCATCGCGCCGCCTTAGCGTTACTTCGCGACGGTGGAACCCGGTGCGGCATCACCCAGCCAGGCCTTGACGATCGTCGCGGGCTGCGCCGGCGGCTCGCCGGGTGTGATCGCGTCGACCGCGTCCATTCCCGCGACCACCCGGCCAATCACCGTATAATTGTCATCGAGCTCCGCACGCCGTGCGAACATGATGAAGAACTGGCTGTTCGCCGTGTCCGGGCTGTTCGTCCGCGCCGCGCCGACCACCCCGCGCATGAACGGCACAGCTGTGAACTCGGCCTTGAGGTCGGGGAGCTCGGAGCCGCCCTCGCCGGTGCCCTTGGGGTCGCCGCCCTGCGCCATGAACCCGGGGATCACGCGGTGGAAGCGGAGCCCGGTGTAGAAGCCGCGCCGGACCAGCGTCTGGATGCGCTCGATATGGTGTGGGGCGAGATCGGGCCGCAGCACGATCTCGACCGTGCCGCCGGTCGACAGCTGTAGAAACAGATGGTTGGCTCTGTTGGCAGTGATCTCGGCCGGCGCGACGATGCTCGGCATCGGCGGCGGGAGCGCCGCCGGCTTCGCGGCAATGAGCAAGGCCGCGAACGGCAACAACAACACGGACTTCATATCCCTCCCCAACCCAATTTCGGCGTGCAGATGCGTGGCCGCTTCTGACTTCAGCGTGAACCGCCGTTCAAGTGCCTACGGACGTCCTCCGCCACGGCAGGCGTCACGAACTTGTCGATCGCGCCGCCGAACCGCGCGATTTCCTTGACGAGCTTGGACGCAATCGGCTGCAGCGACGCGTCGGCCATCAGGAAGACGGTCTCGATATCGTCGTTCAGTTTCTGGTTCATGCCCGCCATCTGGAACTCATATTCGAAGTCGGCGACCGCCCGCAGGCCGCGCAGGATCGCGGTCGCGCCTTGGCTCTCGGCGAAGTCCATCAGCAGCGAGTCGAACTCCACCACGTCGATGTTGCCCGGGATGCCCGCCACTTCGCGCTGCACCATTGCGAGCCGGTCGCCTGCCGTGAACATCGGCTCCTTCGACGGGTTTGTGGTCACCCCGATGACCAGCTTGTCGACCAGGTGCGCGCCACGGCGAATGATGTCGAGGTGGCCAAGGGTCACCGGATCGAACGTCCCCGGATAGACTGCGATCTTCATCAGTGATCCCTTTCGATAGCGAAGCGCGCGATCGCGCGAAGCAAATCCGCCTCGCCCCCATGGCCCGACAGATGCTCGATC
>JBDTZJ010000145.1:0-4437 GCA_040005255.1 Sphingomicrobium sp. | reverse complement strand
GCGTGTGCCGCCACAATTGGTTGAGCACGACCTCGGGCGTCGCGTCGCGCTTCAGCTCGATAACGATGCGCACGCCGAGGCGGTTGGACTCATCGCGGATGTCGGAGACGCCCTCGATGCGCTTGTCCTTGGCCGCTTCGGCGATCTTCTCGACCAGGCCGTTCTTTCCGACCTGGTAGGGAATTTCGGTGAGCACGATCGAGCGGCGCTCGCCGCGCCCTTCCTCGACGTGGTGGCGCGAGCGAAGCATGATCGAGCCGCGGCCCGCTGTGTACGCGCCGCGGATCCCGGACAGTCCGAGGATCAAGCCGCCGGTTGGGAAATCGGGGCCCTTCACATGCTCCATCAGCCCTTCCGAGCTGATCGCCGGATCGTCCATGTAGGCGCGGCATGCGGCGAGCACCTCGCCGAGGTTGTGCGGCGGGATGTTGGTCGCCATGCCCACGGCGATTCCGCCGGCGCCGTTGACCAAGAGGTTGGGGAAGCGCGCGGGGAGGACCTGCGGCTCGCGCTCGGACGCGTCATAGTTGGGCTGGAAGTCGACCGTATCGCGGTCGATGTCGCCAAGCAGGAAATTGGCGACCTTCGCCAGCCGCGCTTCGGTATAGCGCATCGCCGCCGGCGGGTCGGGGTCCATCGAACCGAAATTGCCCTGGCCGTCGATCAGCGGCACGCGCATCGACCAGTCCTGGGTCATGCGCGCAAGGGCGTCGTAAATCGCGCTGTCGCCGTGCGGGTGGTATTTACCCATGACGTCACCGACGATGCGGCTCGACTTGCGGTAGGGCCGGCCGGCGACATAGCCCGCTTCCTGGCAGGCGTAGAGGATGCGGCGGTGAACCGGCTTGAGGCCGTCGCGGACATCGGGCAGCGCGCGGCTGACGATGACGCTCATCGCATAGTCGAGGTAGGAGGTCTTCATCTCCTCGACGATCGAGATCGGTGCGATGTCGCTGTCGGCCGGAAGAGGCGAACCTGGGGGCGGGGTGGTATTGTCGTCGATCGGGGGCTGAGTGGCCAAGAAACGGTCCTGCTAGAATGATCATGCGCGGGAAGGATTGCAGCGTCGGCCGCGTCCCCCCTTCGTCTCCTACCTAGTGGCTGTTTGCCCCTAGCGCCACCCCCGCGCGCGTACGCGCGCGAAGGGGAAATATTCGCGGGGCCGCTTTCGACTTCGCCGATTTCGGCAGCAAAATCAGACGGTTCAAAGACGGTTCAGGCCGCGCGCGCCAAGGAACTTGGCCTCGCAACATTCCGGGTCTAATGCGCCGCCGTCATTCCGCGCCGGCGCAGCCGGCCGCAACAGGAGAGCCCCGTCGATGAAGCCGATCACCACCACCGCGCTCTCGCTCGTCATGGGAGCCTGGGCCGTGCCGGCCGCTGCCCAATATGGCTCGAGCGCGCCGCCGCCGCCGCAAATGCCGAATATTCCAAGGCAAAGCCAGGAAGCGCCGGCGCAGCCCCAGCAACAGAACAAGATCCAGCCGTCGAAGAAGGCGCTGAAGGCGCTGGTCGAGCTGCAGAATGCCGTGAACAAGAATGACGCGGCGAATATCCCTGCGAAGCTCGCCGCCGCGCAGGCAGTTGCCGAGACGAAGGAGGACCGCTTCCTGATCGCGCAGATGCAGCTGAAGGCCGCTCTAGCCGCGAACAACAACGCGGCAGTGGGGACTGCCGTCGATGCGGTCGCCGCGTCGGGCTACAATGATGCCGCGACCAACAGCAAGCTCTACGAGAGCCTCGGATCGACCTATTTCAATAACAAGCAATATGCCGAGGCGGCCGCCGCCTTCCAGAAGGCCGCGTCCGCCGACGCCAGCAACTGGCATGCGACCGCTCTCGCCGGCGAATCTCTGTTCGCTCAAGGCCAGAAGGAGCAGGCGATCAGCGCGTTCCAGCGCGCCGTCCAGGCGAGCACCGCGGCCGGCAAGAAGCCCGAGGAGAACCTCTACAAGCGCGCGGTGAGCATCGCTTATCAAGCGCAGTCGCCCGCGGCGATCGATCTCGCGCGGGCATGGGTCGCGGCTTATCCGACCGCGTCGAGCTGGAGCGACGCCGTTGCCATCTACCGCAATTTCAACCTCGGCGACGCCGAGACGACGATGGATCTGCTTCGCCTGAAGCAGGCCTTGGGCATCCTGACCCCGGGCGAATATAGCACGCTGGCGCGGGCGGCGGCGGACCAGCTGATCTTCGCCGAAGCGCAGTCGGTGGTCGACGCGGGCGTCGCGGCGAAGAAGATCGATCCGGCGAGCCCGGAGTCTCGCGACCTGATCGTCGGCCTCAGGGCGAAGGCCAAGCCGACTGCCGCCGATCTTGCAGTGGCGATGAAAACCGCGGCCAATGGCAAGGCGCTGATGCGCATCGGCGACAATTATGCTGCGCTTGGCGACTATGCGAGTGCGGTCCAGGCGTACAAGCTCGCCATGGCCAAGCCCGACGGCGATGCGGCGCTGGCCAATCTCCATATCGGCATGGCCCTCGCTCGCTCTGGGGACAAGGCCGGGGCGACTGCAGCGCTCAATGCGGTCACGGGGCCGCGCGCCGGGATCGCTAAATACTGGCTGACCTATCTCGCTCAGAAAGCCTGATTTGATCGCCACCGATGGGGGCGTCGGCGTCGCCGGCGCCTCCTGAACTGCATGTCCCGTTTCGGGATGGTTAAACCGTCTCCTCTTAGCGCATTGTAAATGCTCGCCTAGAGCCAGGTGAGCGTGCGTCCGAAGGAAACGAATATCAGGTGCGGTTCGACGATCGTTTGCTGACCGTCCTCAACCAGCCGGCAGAGGACCGCCATGACGCCGCAGTGAGGTGGCGCCAGCTGGTCGACCTCGTCGCGCGGGCCGGCGCGAACAGTGCCAGCCCGGTAACCGCTGAAGCGTTAGAGGCGATCCGCGAAGAAGCACCCCGCGTCGAGGATGCGGTTCGCGCCGCCACGGCGCGCGCGGTCGCCGCACTGCCGCTGCCCCTCGGACTGCTCGAATATTTTGCTGCGGATTCGTTGAGCGTTGCCGCGCCGGTGCTCGCCGCGGCGACACTGGACGCTCCGCAATGGCGCGCGCTGATCGCCGTCGCCGATGAAGAGACCAAGGCGTTCATCGTCACGCTCCACCCGGATTTGCGCGCCGAGGCGCGTGTCGAAATTGCGGCTCGACAGCCGCGCCAGCGCGTCGCGGAGTTTGCAACAGCCGGGTCCTCGCCGGCGTTGGCCGGTTCGCCTTCGCTGCAGGACGTGATCAATCGCATCGAGCGGCGCCGTCGACTGCGCTCCGGACAGGCCGGGGAGCCGAATGCGAGCGCGCCGTCTGAGCCCGGCTCACCGGCGTTGTTTCGCTGGGAATGCGGCCCCGGGGGCGAGATCGCGTGGGTCGAGGGCGCCCCGCGCGGACCATTGATCGGGCGTTCGATCGCGCGGCGGCAGGAGAATGAAGGCGATCGCGTGGATGCGGACGTGGTTCGCGCCTTTGCCGTGCGCGCGCCGTTCCGCGATGCGCAGCTTCGGGTCGGTGGGACGGGGCCCGTCGCCGGCGAATGGAAGCTCAGCGGCGTTCCTGCCTTCGAGCCGGCCGACGGCCGCTTCGCCGGTTATCGCGGCGTTGCGTTGCGCGACACTCCGGCAGCGGCTGCCCCCGCGGCGTCTCGCGAAGCCATCCCGGACGTGCTGTCCGATCCCGACTCGCTGCGCGAGCTGGTCCATGAGATCAAGACGCCGCTCAACGCGATCATGGGCTTCGCCGAGATCATCGAGGGGCAGTATCTGGGGCCTGCCGACCGCGGCTACCGTCAACGCGCGGCCGAGATCGGGCGCCAGGCGCGCCTGCTGCTGACGGCGATCGACGACCTCGACTTCGCGGCCAAGGTGCATTCCGCAAAGGGCTCGGCGCGGGAGCGGGTCGACCTCGGTGCGCTGGTCGACCGCGCCGCCAGCGAGCTGCGCGACATCGCCGGCAAGCGCGGCGTCGAGGCCGTCGTGCCGCCGACACGCGGCGAGGTCCCGGCGGCGGTCGAGCCGGAGCTGGCTGACCGGCTGCTGTTCCGCCTGTTCGGCGCGCTGGCCGATCGCGCGGAGCGGGGTGAGCGCCTGCAGGTTTTGGCGGAGCCGGCGAGCGGCTGGGCGCGGATCTCGATCAGCCGCCCGGCGGCACTCACGGGCATTGGTGACGCCGAACTCTTCGAGGCGCCGCGTGGAGAGGGCGTCGGAGGCGGTTTCTCGCTGCGTCTCGCCCGCGGCCTGGCGCGGATCGCGGGTGGCGACCTGGTCAGCAGCCGCGATGCGTTCGCCTTGCTTTTCCCGCAGCCCTGATCTCTTGGCCTAATCTCCTGGCCTGACCATCGCGCCTTGGCGCGGCTCAAGCCTTTGTCTATCTCGCTTGGCACCGGGGAGGGCCTGTAGCTCAACGGTAGAGCCGGCCGCTCATAACGGCTAGGTTGGGGGTT
>JBDTZJ010000144.1:0-4471 GCA_040005255.1 Sphingomicrobium sp. | reverse complement strand
TCGTCGGCTCGTGGACGTCGATCTTCTGGAACCGGCGCAGCAGCGCCCGGTCCTTTTCGAAATGGTTGCGGAACTCCTTGTAGGTGGTCGAGCCGATGCAGCGGATTGCACCGCTCGACAGCGCCGGCTTGAGCAGGTTCGACGCGTCCATCGCGCCGCCGGAGGTGGCGCCGGCCCCGATCACGGTGTGGATCTCATCGATGAACAGGATCGCGTGGGGCAATTTCTCGAGCTCGTTCACGACCGACTTCAGCCGCTCCTCGAAATCGCCGCGGTAGCGGGTGCCGGCGAGGAGCGCGCCCATGTCGAGCGCGTAGATCACCGCGCCCTTGAGCACCTCGGGCACGTCGCCCTCGATGATCTTGCGCGCAAGGCCTTCGGCGATTGCGGTCTTCCCGACGCCGGGATCGCCGACGTACAGCGGGTTGTTCTTCGAGCGGCGGCAGAGGATCTGTACCGTGCGGTCGACCTCGGGCATGCGGCCGATCAACGGATCGACCTTTCCCGCCTTCGCCTTTTCGTTGAGGTCGACGGTGAACTGCTTGAGCGCCGATTCCTTCTTGCCGCTTTCCTTCTCGGTCTTCTCTTCGGTGCCCTCGGGCGCGCGTGTCTCCGGCGGAGTATCGCCCTTGCCGACGCCGTGGCTGATGTAGGTCACCGCATCGAGCCGGCTCATGTCCTGCTGCTGGAGGAAATAGACGGCGTAGCTCTCGCGCTCGGAGAAGAGCGCGACGAGGACGTTGGCGCCGGTGACCTCGTCCCGGCCGGAGGACTGGACGTGGAGGATGGCGCGCTGGACGACGCGCTGGAAACCGCTGGTCGGGGTTGGATCAGTGGCGCTGTCGGCGACAAGCGCGCCGAGCTCATTGTCGAGATACTGCTTCACGGACGCGCGCAGATCGTCGCGGCTGACGCCGCAGGCGGTCATCACCTTGGACGCGTGCTCGTCGTCGATCAGCGCGATCAGCAGGTGCTCAAGGGTCGCATATTCGTGCCGGCGGCGGCTCGCCTCCCCCAGCGCGTTGTGCAGGGTCTGTTCGAGTTCGCGAGCGAATGAAGGCATTTAGTTGGTTACTCCCGGTCCGCGACAGTGGAGCGGACATGGTTAACAATGTCATACGGTCCGCAGCCGCAATCAAGAGGAGTGGAGCCGCTTTTCCCCAGATTGTCGCGTGAAAAGGTCGTTCGTGCCCGAATGCTAGCTCTTCTTGAACAATTCCTCAGCAGCCGAGCGGTGACTTTCCACGCGCTGCATGTGCGCCTCGACGCGCGCGATCTCCACCTTCAGCGCCGCGATCCGCTCGTGGAGCTCGTCGATCGAGATCGGGTCGAGGTCCTGCCTGGCAAGCGCCACCAGCGGGTCCTCGGGTTTGCTCGGGAAAAGTTCCTCGAGGTCCATTGTGGAATCGTTGACCCATGCGGCCCCGCTGTCAATAAGCCCAAGCGTGGCGGACATTCCTTCATCAATGCTCGCAATTGTCGCCGACGGCGAAGGCGGGCTGGAGATGGCCGACCGGCCCGTGCCGCGGCCGGGGCTCGGCGAAGTGTTGGTCAAGGTCGCCGCGGCCGGGGTCAACCGGCCCGACGTGCTGCAACGTCGCGGAATGTATCCGCCGCCGCCGGGTGCTCCCGACGTCCTCGGGCTCGAGTTCGCCGGTGAAGTTGCGTCGGCGGGCGAGGGCGCGGAAGATCTGATCGGCCAGAAGGTCTGCGCCTTGGTCGCCGGCGGCGGCTATGCGCAATATTGCGTCGCGCCCGCCGGCACCTGCCTCAAGGTCCCCGAGGTCATCTCGCTGATTGAGGCGGCGGCGATGCCCGAGACCTTGTTCACGGTCTGGGTCAATCTGTTCGAGCGCGGCTTCGCTGCTGAGGGGGATTGGGTTCTGGTCCACGGCGGCACCAGCGGCATCGGCACGATGGCGATCGCGCTGGGGGAATTGTTCGGCCTCAAACTGATCGTGACCTGCGGCACGGACCAGAAATGCGCGCGCGCCCTTGAGCTCGGGGCGAATGCCGCGGTCAATTACCGGACGCAGGATTTCGTGGAGGAAGTGCACCGGGTCACCAACCGCGTCGGGGTGAACATCGTCATTGACATGGTCGGCGGCGACTATTTGCCGCGCAATCTCGCCTGCCTGGCTGAAGAGGGACGTCATGTGTCGATCGCGGTCCAGCGCGGAGCGAGCGCGGAAATTGCGATCGTCGACATCATGCGGCGGCGGCTGACCCTGACCGGGTCCACGCTTCGGCCACGGTCGGTCGAGTTCAAGACAATGGTCGCCGACGAGATTGCACGAACCGTCTGGCCCTATGTCGAAGGCGGGCGCCTGCGGCCGGTTATCGACTCAACCTTCCCACTCAGCGAGGCCGACGCGGCCCACGCGCGGATGGAGGCGGGCGAGCATGTGGGGAAGATCGTGCTCGAGGTTCAGCACTAGGCTGCCGGAGGCAAGGGAATGACCGACAAGCTGGTGCTCCACGAATATTCCGCGTCGGGGAATTGCTACAAGGTCAGGCTGACGGCCGCGCTCGCGGGCAAACGGGTCGACCGGCGCGAATATGACATCATGAAGGGCGAGACGCGCACTCCCGACTTCGTCACGCAGGTCAATCCCGACGGCCGCATCCCTGTGCTCCAGGTCGGCGACCGCTTCATCCCGGAAAGCAATGCGGCCTGTTATTACGTTGCCGAGGGCTCGCACTTGATCCCGAGCGACCCATTTCACCATGCCGACATGCTGCGCTGGATGTTCTGGGAGCAATATAGCCACGAGCCCAATATAGCGACCTTGCGCTTCTGGATGGGTTGGCTCGGCCCTGACAATCTGAGCGACCTGCAGCGGCTGCAGATGCCGCCCAAGCGCCAGGCGGGCAATGCGGCGCTGAAGCTGATGGATCAGCATTTGGTCAGCCGCGAGTGGTTCGTGGGGGAGTCGATCAGCCTCGCCGACGTCTGCCTGTTCGCTTACACGCATCTCGCCGGCGACGCCGACTTCGACCTCCAGCGCTACCCCCATGTCGTCGAGTGGATCGAGCGGGTGAAAGGCGATCCCCGCTATATCGCGATGGATTCGTAAACCGCGCTTGCTCCGACGGCAGGCGGGGGGTACATCGCGCGAAAGCCGGCCGCTCCGAGAGGGGCGGCCCATTTCATTTTTAAGGACGGAGACATCTGAAGTGGCCCAGCCCCTGATGCCCCATGCGACCGCCGCTTGGCTGGTCGAAAATACTTCGCTGACGTTTGAGCAGATCGCCGAATTCTGCGGCCTGCATATCCTCGAGGTCCAGGCGATCGCCGACGACACCGCGGCGACCAAGCTCACCGGCCGCGACCCCATCCGCGCCAATGAGTTGACCCAAGCCGAGATCGAAAAGGGGCAGAACGACCCCGAATACCGGCTGCAGATGCACAAGGCGCCCGAAGGGGTCCGCCGCACCAAGGGCCCGCGCTACACGCCGGTGAGCAAGCGCCAGGACAAGCCCGACGGCATCTACTGGATCATCAAGAACCATCCCGAGGTCACCGACGGGCAGATCAGCAAGCTGATCGGCACTACGCGTACGACGATCGCGGCGATCCGCGACCGCAGCCACTGGAACATAGCCAACATCACTGCGAAGGACCCGGTGACTTTGGGCCTGACGACCCAGCGCGAGCTCGATGCGGCTGTGGCGAAGGCGGCCAAGGCGGCGGGCATTCAGGCGCCGACCGACACCCGGTTCGACAGTGACCGGGAGGCGCTGATCGTGGAGCTCCGCCACGAGCGCGAGCGCAATGTCCGCGAGGCCGAAGCCGCGCTGGTCGCCGCCGAAGCGGGCGACGAGGCCCCGAACGACGAGATCTTCCCCGGCATCCGCGACCCGTTCAAGAACACGCCGGTCTAGTAGCCGCTCGCTTGATTTGAACGGGCGCGGGGACCACAAGTCCGCCCATGGCCACTGCCGAAACGACCGACGTCAGCCAGCTGAGCTTCGAGGCCGCGCTCGCCCGGCTCGAGGAGATCGTGCGCACGCTCGAAAAGGGCGAGGCGCCGCTCGATCAGTCGATCACCCTCTACCAGGAGGGCGACCGGTTGCGGCGGCATTGCGAGGCGCGGCTTAAGGATGCGCAAGCACGGATCGAGCAGATCGCCTTCGGCAGCGACGGCAAGCCGGCGGGGCTGAAGCCCTTCGATGCCGGTTGAGACTGTCGATCGGCTAGCGCAGGAGCTGGACGCGGAAAGCGCGCGCGTCCGCAGCGATGTGGACAGTTCTTTCGCGGCGCTGCTCGCGACGACCGGGGACAATCGCGAGCGGCTGTTCGAAGCGATGCGTCATGCGGCAATCGGCGGGGGCAAGCGGCTTCGGCCGCTGCTGACCGTTGCCGCGTCGCGCCTGTTCGTCATCGACCGCGAGCGGGCAGTGCGCGTCGGCTGTGCGATCGAGGCGATCCACGTCTATTCGCTGATCCACGACGATTTGCCGTGCATGG
>JBDTZJ010000143.1:0-4493 GCA_040005255.1 Sphingomicrobium sp. | reverse complement strand
TCGGCCAGCCGGCGAAAAAACTCAAAAACCTCGTCGCGCTTCACGCCCCAATCACGTCCCGCATCGAATAAAGGCCGGCCGGCTTCCCGACCAGGAAAGCGGCAGCGGCGAGGGCGCCTCTCGCAAAGATCATCCGGCTTTCGGCGCGGTGCGACAAGATCAGGCGCTCGTCGGGGCCGAGGAAGAGCACGTCATGGTCGCCAGTGACCGTGCCTCCGCGCAGGCTGGCGAACCCGATGGAACCGCGCTTGCGGCTGAGTCCGGTGCCGTCGCGGCCGCGCTCCGCGTCGAGCGGCGTGCCGCGGCCGCGCGCAGCCGCTTCGCCCAGCAGCAAGGCCGTACCTGATGGCGCGTCCGCTTTCATACGGTGATGGGCTTCCGCAATCTCGATATCCCAGTCGTGCCCCAGCACCTGGGCGGCGCGCTCGACCAGGTCGGTGAGCAAAGCGATGCCAAGTGAGGTGTTCGCTGCGCGGAGGATCGCGACCTCTCGCGACGCAGCGGCGATGCGCTGTTCCGCCGCCTCGTCGAGGCCGGTCGTCCCGATCAGAATGGGGACACTCGTCGAGATTGCGCGATCGAGGCTCGCTTCCAGCGCAGCCGGGGCCGAGAAATCGACGAGCACGTCCCCATGATCCTGGTCGATGGCGAAGCGCGGGTTCTCGTCAACCGCAGCGGCTATCGCCCTGCCCATGCGCCCCTCAGGCGCGAACAGGCTGATGCGGATCGGCTGGTCGGCGGTGCGCATGCCAGCGTGTCATGGCGAAAGGCGGAGCGCCGCGCAATCGCACGGCGCCCAGCTAACCATCAACGCGACCAGACCAGTTCCTGGAGGAGCATGTCGCCTTTCAGCTTGCGGTAAGTGGCGCGATGACCGCTGCCGGCCGCGCCCTGGCGGGTCGTTTGCGCCATGAAGGCGTTCATGTCCTTCTCGCGCTGGATGTCTTCGGCCGGGGTCGGTACGTGATCGAAGATGGTCACGAGATAGAGATCCGGCTCGCCGTCGCGCGGATTGACGTTCGCGAAGATGCGATAGTCCTTGATCCAACCCTTCGACTTCGAGAAGTTGTTCCGCTTGCGGTATTCGCCGGCGAGGAAGTCGACATAATCCGGGAAGTGCCCGTCATCGACTGAGATTGAAGCGACGTCCCAATAATCGGCGCTCTTGAGCGGAAGCTCCTGCCCCCAGGCCGGAACCGAAGTCAGCATCAAAGTTGCGGCGCCGAGCGCGCCGAGCATCAATTTGTGCATCTGTCTCAACCCCCGAATTTGCAGACAGCCGATACTGCCCGCTTCGTTAGGGAACGGCGTCGCCAATGCGGGCGGGACGCCAGCTTCAGCGGCGTCGTTCCAAACAGCCGTAGAGCAGAGAAGTTAGGTTAACGCAAATTAAACTCTGAGGCGTTGTTTTAGGGCAGTCGCGGCCGCCGGGGCGCGCAATTTCGCCCCTTTGATTAGGAAGAGATAGGCGTCGCGGCTGTCGTTCTGCCAGCGGCGCGCGCGCTTGGTGAACGCATCCAGCGCAGCGTCATCATAGCCCGTCGGGACGTCCTCGCGCATGCGCTGCAGACGAGCGTAAGCGAAGCTCGCAGTATCGGCCTCAATGCAAGGATATTCGTCGGAATCTTCGAACACGATGGCGATGTTGCGCCCCCGGCAGAGCTCGAAAAATCGCTCGTCGCGGAAGCTTTCGTGCCGAGGTTCGATCGCATGGCGAAGTGCGATCCCATTGAGGTGCGTTGGAAGGAGGTCGATGAAGCCAGCGATATCGTCGCGGTCGAACTTCCGTCGCCCTGCGAACTGCCAAAGGATCGGACCGAGCTTGGGGCCGAGCGCGGCGAAACCCTGGGCGAAAAAATTGCCGATCCCTTCCGCACCTTCGGCGAGGCGCGACCGCATTACGCAGAACCGCGAGCCCTTGATCGCGAACTGGAAATCGTCGGGCACCGTTTTCGCCCAGGTCTCCCAGCTCTTCGGGCTCTGGCGCGAATAGAACGTGGCGTTGATCTCGATCGCGCCAAACTGCCGAGAGGCATATTCGAGCTCGCGGGCGTGCGGCAGCTTGTCCGGATAGAAGGTGCCGCGCCAGGGCGGGTAGGTCCAGCCGCCAATGCCGGTGCGGATGCGGGCCTTGCTCACATCCGCCCCAACCCAGTCTCGGGCTACTTCGCCGCAGCCGCAGCCGCGGGCGCCGGGCCCGGAATGATCATGTCTTCGACCGCCTTGAAGGCGCCGTCCGCCTGCTTCTGGTACACCGTGAGATAAGTCCCGGTGCTCGTCACGGGCTTGCTCGTCGCCTTGTCGGTCATGGTGATCGCGTAATGGCCGCGGCTGGTTGCGAGGTCGCCAGCGGAGGCGACCAGCACCCGGTCGCTCGCGAAGTTCAGCTTGAAATTGGGGTCGTTGACCAGCGCTGCGATGGTCTTGCGCCGGTCGACCTGCGTGGTTGCAAGCGGGTCGCCCGGCCCGCCGAGCGCCGCGTCATCCGAATATTCAGCGGCAAGCGCGTTGAGGTCCTTGTCGGCATAGGCCTTTTCCCACTGCGCTTCCTGGGCCTTGATGCTGTCGGCGATCTTGGACGTGTCTGCCGTCGTCTTGGGACCGCGCATGCAGCCGGTCATTGCCAATGCGGCGGCGCCGGCAAGCATCACCGGAATGAGCTTTTTCATCGGTCTCTCCCCTTGAGCGGGCCGCTGCGGCGGTCCGGGCGGACTCAATCACGCGGGGGTGAGTCGCACAAGCGACATTCAATCGGGGCGGATTACCGAGGATCAACCTTCAACTCGGCCGGATCACGTTCTAGGCGAGGCCGGTGGGTAGAGGCGCAGTCCAGAACATCGTCATCCTGACGGGAGCCGGCGTGTCGGCGGAAAGCGGGCTCGCGACCTTCCGCGGTCCCGACGGGCTGTGGGAAGGGCACCGCGTCGAGGACGTCGCGACTCCCGAAGCCTTTCGCCGCGATCCGGCGCTAGTTCATGCCTTCTATGATGCGCGGCGGGCGAAGCTCGGCACGGTTGAGCCCAATGCGTCGCACAAGGCGCTGGCGCGCCTCGACGCTGAATGGAGCGGAGAGCTGCTGCTGATCACCCAGAATGTCGACGACCTGCACGAGCGCGCCGGCTCGAAGCGGCTGCTGCATATGCACGGCGAGCTGACCAGTGGCTGGTGCCTCGGATGCGATGCGCGGTTCGGTTGGAAGGGGCCGATGGGCGAGCGCGCTTCATGCCCGAGCTGCGGTGCGCAAGGACGCGTGCGGCCGGACATCGTCTGGTTCGGCGAAATGCCCTACGACATGGAGCGGATCGACGATGCGCTGCAGCGGTGCGACCTGTTCGTGTCGATCGGCACGTCGGGTGCCGTCTATCCTGCCGCGGGGTTCGTCCAGACCGCACGTTACTGCGGCGCGCGGACCTTGGAGATCAACCTCGAGCCTAGCCTCGGCAGCTATATATTCGATGAAAGCCGGATTGGAAAAGCGGGTGAATTGGTGCCGGAGTGGGTGGAGGAGGCGCTTCAGTCCGCCCAGTCGAGCCCGATTTCGCGATAGAGGCCGGGGTCCTCGTCCCAGCGCGGGTTGACCTTCACGTGGAGGAACAGGTGCACGGGTCGGCCGAGATGCTCGGCGATTTCGGCCCGCGCGGCCGCGCCGATTTGCTTGAGGCGACGGCCGCCCTTGCCGATGACGATGGCCTTCTGGCTGTCGCGTTCGACCAGGACCTGCTGGCGGATCTCCGTCGAGCCGTCGGGGCGGTCCTCCCACGTTTCGGTCTCGACCGCCGTCGCATAAGGCAGCTCCTGGTGGAGCTGGTTGACGATCTGCTCGCGCGTCAGCTCGGCCGCGATCATCCGGTCCGTGGCGTCGGAGACTTCGTCCTCCGGGTAAAGCCACGGCCCGGCGGACACGGCTTCGGCAAGCGCGAGTTTGAGGTCGGCGACACCGTCTCCCTGCGCCGCGCTGATCATTAAGGCCTTGTCCGGATTCAAGCGCGCGGTGAGGTCCGCGGATAACGCGAGAAGCGTCGGCTTCCTGACAAGGTCGATTTTGTTCAGCGTCAGGAACAGGGCGTGGTGACGGTCGGCCAGTGAGGCGATGATGCGCTCGACATCATTCGAAATGCCGGCGGCCGCATCGATGACCAGCAGGATCAGGTCGGCGTCGTTTGCGCCCGTCCATGCCGCGGTGACCATGGCGCGGTCGAGCCGCCGCCTGGGCTCGAAGATACCGGGCGTATCGACCAGGAGAATCTGAGCCGCGTCATGGATCGCGATGCCCATCAGCCGTGCGCGCGTGGTCTGCGCCTTGGGACTGACGATTGCGACCTTCTGCCCGACCAACGCATTGACCAGGGTCGACTTGCCCGCGTTGGGCGCGCCGATCACGGCCACAAAGCCGGCCCTGGTCATTGCGTCGATCATTTGAGTTGCGACAACAGCGCTGTTGCCGCCGCCGTTTCGGCTTCCTGCTTGCTGGTTCCTTCAGCCGTGGCTTCGCC
>JBDTZJ010000142.1:0-4493 GCA_040005255.1 Sphingomicrobium sp. | reverse complement strand
TGCTCCCGGCACCTGGCCCGCAATCTGGATGCTCCCCGTCGACATGAAGCACTGGCCGGACGACGGCGAGATCGACATTATGGAACAGGTCGGGGCCGAGCCAAACCTGATCTACGCCACGCTGCACACCAAGCTTTTCAATCACGTTCTGAAGACGCAGCGGAGCGCGCAGAAGCTGGTGCCGACAAGCTGCAGCGCGTTCCACCTTTATCAGCTCGACTGGCGCCCTGACTCGATAACGATCGGGGTCGATGGCCGCGGCGTCCTGCGCGTCCTCAACGACCAGCCCGGAGGCCAAGGCGCCTGGCCGTTCAACACGCCGTTCAAGATGATCCTGAACCTTGCGATCGGCGGCGACTGGGCTGGCGCAAAGGGCATCGACGATGCCGCCATGCCGCAGCGAATGGAGGTTGATTACTTCCGCGTCTGGCAGGATCGCTAAAGTGGAATTGCCTTCTGAAAGGGGTGGTGCCGCTTAGGTGACTCGAACACCTGACCCCATCATTACGAATGATGTGCTCTACCAGCTGAGCTAAAGCGGCTTGGCTCTTTCGGAAAGTCGGCGCCCCCTATCAGCGCGTGGGCAGCCTCGCAAGCGCTGCGGCGTTGCTAACCGGTTATGCTTAACGCTTTGGTAACGCGGGTCGGCGATGCTGTCACCGAAGCAGCGATAAGTGGGGATTGCGTAGCGAGATGGACGGTTTTCGCGAATATCCAACCGAATTCGACCTGCCGCAAGCGGATGAGGTCGCGCAACCCTATGACGTCGCCGCCGCCATCGGCACCGACGAGCGGCGGATGCACGTTCGCGCCTACAATCACTGGGTTTCCCTCCTGCGGGGTCGCGACTTCCCGTCGATCGAGGAGCTCGAGCCCGACGACGTCCAGGACTTCGCCGACCACAGCGTCCTGCTGGACTTCACTTGCGGCCGGGCCGACCCCGCGATCCCCTATGTCGGGACTGCGATCCGCGACGAATGCGGCCTCAACGACGACATGCGGACCATCGCCGATGTCCCCAGCCGTTCGCTGCTGTCGCGCCTCACCGACCATTATCTGCAGATCATCGCCAACCGCGCGCCGGTCGGCTTCGAAGCCGAGTTCGAGAACCCGGCCGGCGATACGATTTGCTACCGCGGCATTCTCATGCCCTTCTCCTCGGACAGCGAGGCGATCGACTTCATCTATGGCGTGATCAACTGGAAGCATGTCGAGGCGCCCGCGCAGGGTGAGGCGTCCGTTTCCGAAGATCCGCCGGCCGAGACCATCGTCCCCGAAGCAAACGAGGAGAACGAGACCCTCGCCGCAGACGAGCCGCTCGACCTGATCGTGCCGTTCGCGGACGCGGTCGAGTCTGCGGCAGATGATGATCTGGCCGAGGAACTGGGCGAGCCCTCCGTTGCCCCGCCGCGGGTGCCGTTCTCCTGGGAAACTGCTCCAGCGTGCGATGAGGATCAGGCGCCCGAGATCACCCTCGACGCCGACGCCGGGCTCGCCGACCGGCTGTGGGCCGCGCGCGAGACCGCGGAAACGGTCAAAGCGGGCGAAGGCCGGACCCGTGCTGCCCTCTACCGCGCGCTGTCGCTGGCCTACGACTTCGCCGTCGCTGCCGATCGCAGCCCGGACGAATATGCCGAGCTGCTCGAGGAATCCGGCGTCAAGGCGCAGGCGCGGGCGCCGATGACGCCGATCGTCAAGCTCGTCTTCGGGATCGACTATGACAAAGCCCGGCTGACCGAGTTCGCCGCAGCCTTGTCGTTCGCTCGCCGTCAAAGCGTCGAGCTCAGCGGCTTCCAGAAGTTCATCGAACAGCAGCCCGGCGGGCTCAAGGCGTTGGTCGCGGCCGAGCGCGCTGCTCGCCGACCGGGCGCCAGGGTCGACAGCAAGGGCGAAACGGCGCGTGCGCATCTGCGCAAGGCCCCCGCCCTGTCGCTCGCCGACGTCCCGGCCGGCGACGAGTTCGCGCTCGTCGTCACGCGGCGCGGCGCCGACGGCCGGCACGAGCCGGTCGCCTTCGTCGACGACGAAGCGTTGGTCGAACGGGCGATTCGCCGCGCCGTTTAACCGTCCCGCAGGGTTGTCGCTGTAACGGAGCCGGGTCTATAGGCGCGCCGGCCCCCAAGCATTCCCGGAGCAATATCTTTCATGACGGCCCACCAGCGCCTCGACCCGCCCTTGGTCGAGTCAATCCGCAAGGCGCTGACCGGAAACGCGCTTCCCGGCGAAACCGGGGGACTGACCCGCGATGCCGAGCGCGAGGCGGCCGAATTCCTCGCCGAGCTCGCCGCGAGCCGCAAGCCGGGTGAGCTCGCGCTGTCGATCGAATCCACCGGCGGCGAGGCCGGCAATCGCCGGATGCGCATTGGCATTGTCAACGACGACATGCCGTTCCTGGTCGATTCCGTCGCCAATGCGATCGCCTCACGCCAGCTGACCATCTACCGCCTTCTCCATCCCGTGGTGTGCGTCGCCCGCGACGCCGCCGGTGAGCTGCAGTCGGTCGAGGCGCTGTGCCAGGACAAGAAGCGGCGCGAGTCGATGATGTATGTCGAGCTCGACCGGGCTGATGCGCGCGGTCGCCAGGAACTCGCCGCCGACCTTCGGCGCGTGCTCGGCGACGTGCGCCTTGCCGTGCGCGACTGGGAATCGCTGCAGCGCCGGATGCGCGAGGATGCCGCCGCAATCGCCGATCCGGAAGGCGCGGCATTGCTCAACTGGTTTGCCGACGGCGCCATGACTTTGCTCGGCTACCATGTCGAGCGGCCGCGCGAGGTGCCTTCGTCCGCGCTCGGCATTTTCAGCGTCCCCGGCGCCCCCACCGACGAAGGCGGCGCGGAAGGCGCCATGCACTATTTCGAGAAAGGCGGCGCAGCTCCGCTGATGGCCAAGGCGGAGCGGAAATCGACGGTCCACCGTCGCGTACCGCTCGACCTCGTCGTGGTTCCGATCGAGGACAAGGGGAAAGTCACCGGCATCGGAGTGCACGCCGGCCTGTGGACCAGCGAGGCGCTGCGCGTCCCACCGGAGAGCGTGCCCGTTCTGCGCGAACGACTGAAGCAGCTCGCCCAGGACTTCGGCTTCGATCCCAAGGGCCATTCGGGCAAGGCGCTGCGCCACGCGGTCGCCTCGCTCCCGCGCGACGTGGTCATCGCCGTCGATTATGGCGCGCTGCGCGACATGGTGATGATGGCAATGTCGCTCGCCGACCGCCCACGACCGGCGCTGTTGCAGGTCCGTTCGATCCTCCAGGGACAGCTGTTCACCTTCGTCTGGCTGCCGCGCGAAGAACTGACCACCGCCCGCCGCACTGCTATCGCAATGCTGCTCGAGCATGAGGTCGGGCGCGAGATCACCAGCTGGTCGGTCGAGCTCGGCGACGGCGACCTCGCGCTCATTCGCTACACCCAATATATCGATGAGGACGCGCCCTCGCCCGACGCTGCCGGGCTCGACGCTGCGGTAGTCGAGATGGTGCGCGGCTGGTCGCCGGCCGTCGAGGGCGAACTGATCGCTGCGGCCGGCGCCGCGCGCGCAACCCGGCTTGCGCTGACCTACATCAACAGCTTCCCGGACGGCTATCGCGCCCGCACCGCGCCGGAGGAAGGCGCCGCCGATATCCTGCGCCTGTGCGAACTCGCCGATGAGGACGACCGCGCCGTCCGCCTCACCCGGCTCGACACCGACGCGCCCGGCCATTTCCGCCTCAAGACCTATCGGCGCGGCGGCCTCATCCCGCTGTCGGACGTGGTTCCGGTTCTCGAGAACTTCGGCTTCCGGGTGCTCGAGGAATTCCCGACCGCGCTCAGCGGCGGCAACGGCTATATCCACGATTTCCGCGTCGAGGTTGCCGCCGGTTCGGACGAAGAGGCGATCTGCACGCGAACCGCCGACGTCGAGGACGCAATTGCGCGGGTGCTGCGCGGCATCGCCGAGGACGACGAGTTCAACCAGCTCGTCCTCTATGCCGAGCTCGACATGCGTTCGGTGGTTTGGCTGCGCGCCTGGTTTCGCTACCTGCGCCAGACTGGCAGCAGCTTCGGCCTGGTCACCGTCGTCGATGCGTTGCGGCGCGCGCCCATCGCAACCCGCGCGCTGATCGGCCTGTTCGTCGCCGCGCACGATCCCGCAATAGAGCAGCGCGAGGAGCAGGTCGTCGACTATGGCGACCAGCTCGACCGCAGCCTCGCCAAGGTCCGCTCGATCGATGACGACCGCATCCTGCGGCGGCTGCGCGCCCTGGTCGAAGCGGTCGTGCGCACCAACGTCTTCGCCCCCGCGGCGGAAGAAGCGCTCGCGTTCAAGATCAACAGCAGCATGGTTCCGGGGCTTCCGGCACCGGTCCCGTGGCGCGAGATCTGGGTCTATTCGCCCCGCGTCGAAGGCATCCACCTGCGCGGCGGCCCGGTCGCCCGCGGCGGGCTGCGCTGGTCCGACCGGCGCGACGATTTCCGCACCGAGATCCTCGGCCTGATGAAGGCCCAGCTGGTCAAGAA
>JBDTZJ010000141.1:0-4498 GCA_040005255.1 Sphingomicrobium sp. | reverse complement strand
GTGCCGAAGCGCTTGGTGGTCGCGAAGATTTCCGGCTCGGCCTCGGCCGACAGGCTGATCATCTTGGCGTAGCAGCCGCCTTCGAAATTGAAGACCGCGGTGTCCGACCAGCCATGCTCGTCGTCCCCAATCAGAGTACGGTTGGGATCGGCCGACAGCGTCGTCTTCCCGGTGCCCGACAGGCCGAAGAAGATCGCCGTGTCGCCCTTCGGCCCGATGTTGGCCGAGCAATGCATCGGCATGATGCCCTGCGGGGGAAGGATGAAGTTGAGCAGCCCGAACACGCCCTTCTTCATCTCGCCGGCATAAGCGGTGCCACCGATCAGGATGACCTTCTTCTCGAAATTGACCGCGATCACGGTCTCGCTGCGGCAGCCGTGGCGCTCGGGATCGGCGCGGAAGCTCGGCAGGTCGATGATCAGATATTCGGGGTCGAAGCCCGGCAGCTCCTCCGTTTCCGGCCGCACCAGGAGCGTGCGGATGAAGAGGTTGTGCCAGGCGAGCTCGTTGACCACTCGCACCCGGACGCGGTGCTCGGGCTGCGAACCGCCATAGAGGTCGGCGACGAACAGCTGGTCCTTGTCCGCGAGGGCGAGGAGGAAGTCGTCGTGGAGGCGGTCGAAAGCGTCCGGGTCCATCGCCTTGTTGGTCTTGCCCCACCAGACGGAGCTCTCGGTCGCCGCGTTGCGGACGATGAACTTGTCCTGCGCGCTTCGGCCCGTGTGAACGCCAGTGCGAACCACGAACGGGCCATCCTTGGCGAGCAGCCCCTCTCCGCGGCGCACGGCATGTTCGACCAGCGGCGCGGTCTGGAGATTCCAGAAAATCTCGGCGCCAGTAGCAATGTTCTGCGCCTTTAGGCCGCGGCTCGGGACCCGGTTACTCACGCGATCTTTCCCTCTCAAAATGGCCAAAACGGCGGCGGCCGTTGGGGCTGCCGCCGCATACGTATGCACACCCACGCCCTATAAGCCCGAATGCGCTTCGGTCAAAGCCGCCGCGCCTTCCTTGTCTCACCGCGGCACGCCGTTTAAGCGCTCGCGAGGGGCAGCTCGGGGCAGGTGGAGCAAACGGATGAGTCAGGTGATCGCGCTGGTCGACGATGACCGCAACATCCTCACCTCGGTCTCGATCGCGCTCCAGCAGGAGGGCTTCATCACCCGCGTTTACGCCGACCCGCAGGTGGCGCTGAAAGCGATCGGCGAGAACCCGCCCGACCTTGGCGTGTTCGACATCAAGATGCCGGGTATGGACGGCATCGAGCTGCTGCGGCGGGTCCGGGAATTGAGTTCGGTGCCGGTCATCTTCCTCACCTCCAAGGACGACGAGCTCGACGAGGCCCTCGGCCTGGCGATGGGTGCCGACGATTATATCTCGAAGCCCTTCTCCCAACGACTGCTGATCGCGCGAATCCGCGCCATCCTCAGGCGCCGCGAGCTCGAGCGTGGCGAGGCGGCGACGACCACCGCCGAAGCCGCGCAACCGACGCTCGAGCGTGGCCGCCTGACCATGGATCCGGCACGGCACAGAGTGCTGTGGGACGGACGCGTCGTCAGCCTGACCGTAACCGAGTTCCTGATCCTCGAAACCCTCGCTCAACGGCCGGGGGTCGTAAAAACGCGCAACCAGTTGCTCGACATCGCCTATAGCGACGATGTTTATGTCGACGACCGCACCATCGACAGCCACATCAAGCGCATCCGGCGGAAATTCCGCACGGTCGATCGGGCCTTCGATTCGATCGATACCCTCTATGGCGTCGGATATCGGTTCGACGAGCAGTGAGGAGGCCGACCTTCGGCTGAAATGGTCGGGTCGCTTCAGCCTCAAGCACCGGATCCTTGCGCTCAACCTGCTGACCGTGCTGCTGGTCGCGCTGAGCACCATCTATCTCGACGCGTTCCGCAACCGACTGACCGATGAGCGGGTGCGGCAGGCGCGGCTCGAGGCTGCTGCGACGGCGAGCGCGCTGGACGCGGCTGGAAGCGAGCGCCGCGACGCGATCCTCGCCGCCGTGTCGCGTTCGACGAGGAGCCGGCTTCGGCTCTACGGCGGGGACGGCGAACTGCTTGCCGACAGCTGGAGGATGACCGGCCCGACCTATCGGCTCGAGGATCCAAGCAAGCAAAGCTGGACCTTTCATGTGGCGCGCGCGCTCGACCGCGGCTTCAACCTGCTGGTTGGCGCGACGCGGCTGGACCCGTTCGTCGAGCCGACACACGATCGCCTGCCGGCTTGGCCCGAAGGCATGACCGCGAAGCGAACCGGGCACCCCGTGACGATGATCCGCAACGCGCCGGATTTGACTCCGGTGATCTCCGCCGCGGCACAGGCGGGCGGCAACGTCCTGCTGGTGACGACCAACGACCCCGCCTTCACGCGCACCGTCCGGGACCAGCGCGGCTTCATCCTCGCGGCGATGGCGGTGTTGATTGCGATTTCGGTCTTGCTCTCCTCGTTCCTTGCGCGGACGATCGTGCGGCCGCTGCGGCGACTGGCGCTCGCCGCGCATCGCGTCCGGCTTGGCCGCGCCCGGGAAGTGAACGTCCCTCGCCTCCCCTCCCGGATCGATGAGATCGGGATGCTTGCCCGGGCCGTCTCCGACATGAGCCAGTCGCTGCGGCAGCGGATCGATTCGATCGAAGCCTTCGCGGCGGATGTGAGCCACGAGCTCAAAAACCCGCTCGCCTCGCTCCGCTCCGCGGTCGAAGGGCTCGAGCGCGTCGAGGACCCTGAAATCCGTGCCAAGCTCATCACCGTCGTCCGCGACGACATCGCGCGAATGGACCGACTGATCAGCGACATCAGCGAGGCGGCCCGGACCGACGCGGAGCTCGCCCGCGCCCACTTCCGGCCGGTCGACCTTGGCGGGTTGATCGAGCAGCTGGTTCACAGCTGGGAAGCGCGGCGCGAGACCGGCAACGCGCGCATCGCCTTTGCCCGGCCGCGCAAGGACAGCGCGGTGGTGATGGGCAAGCCCGACCGGCTAGCGCGTGCGCTCAACGCCATCCTCGACAATGCGGTGAGCTTCTCGCCCGCCAACGGCCTGATCGAGATCGCCGTGGCGCGCGTCGGAGACGAGGTGCGCATCCGCATCGACGATGAGGGACCGGGCGTGCCTGCCGAGGCCCGTGAGGCGATTTTTAACCGCTTCCATTCAGTACGTCCGGACACCGAGAATTTCGGGCGGCATTCCGGCCTCGGCCTTGCCATCGCCCAGGCAATCGTGAATGGCCACGACGGGGAGATTGACGTGCAGGACCGCGACGACGCTCCATCGGGCGCCCGCTTCACCATCCGCCTTCCGGCAGCAGGTCAGGAATGAACCAGATGAGCCCCGAGCGCGGCCCGCGCATCAGCGCCGAGACCCTCCACGCCAGCACCGTCGCCCTCGATGGACGCGCGGTCCTGATCAGCGGCCCTTCGGGGTCGGGCAAGTCGGACCTTGCGCTGCGCCTGCTCGACCGCGGGTTCGTCCTGGTCAGTGACGACCAGACGATCGTGAAGAAGGACGGCGCGCGGCTCCTCGCCACCGCCCCGCCGACGATCGCCGGCAAGCTCGAAGTCCGCGGCATCGGCATCGTCGACGTGGAGCGGGCGGACAATGCTCCGGTCGCACTGATCGTCGAGCTGACCAGCGACATTCAGCGCCTGCCCGACGACAGCCGCGAGCGGCCGATCCTGGGCGTGCGCGTGCCGCTGATCACCATCGACGCGAAGACGGCTTCGGCGCCGTCGAAGGTCGCCCTGGCGTTGGACCGAATGGGCCTTCGCTTCCAGTGAGCGAAGAGCGGCGCCTGCCGCGCCTGCTACTCGTCACCGGAATGTCCGGGGCGGGCAAGTCGACGGTCCTCGACGCGCTCGAGGACATGGGCTGGGACACGGTCGACAACCTGCCCGCCGACCTGCTTCAGGAGTTTGTCCACGGCGGCGGCCAGCGCACCGCGAACGCTGCAATCGGCATGGACGTCCGCAGCCGGGGCTTCGACCCCCCAACGCTCGGCGAGCTGATCCATTCGGTCGAGGGCGTCGCGCCGGAGCTGCTCTATCTCGATTGCTCCGCCGGGGAGCTGATCCGGCGCTATGGCGAAACCCGCCGGCTCCATCCCCTCGCTCCCGACCGTCCCGCCGAGGACGGAATCGCCTCCGAACGTAAACGAACCTGGCCGCTTCGCGCCGCCGCCGACAGCGTGATCGACACCACCGACCTCACTCCGGCCGAGCTGCGCGACGAGCTCAGGCTGCGCTACGGCGGCGATTCCGACCAGCCGGTGCTGACCGTCGCGTCCTTCGCCTTCGCCCGCGGGATCTCGCGCACCGCCGACCTGGTGTTCGACCTCCGATTCATCCCCAACCCCCATTGGGTCGAGGAGCTTCGCCCGCTGACCGGCATCGACCGCCCGGTGCGCGACTATCTCGAGCAGGACCCGTCATGGGGCGAGACGATGGACCGCATCGAATCGCTTCTCATCGACTGGATTCCCCGCTACTGGGCCGC
>JBDTZJ010000140.1:0-4512 GCA_040005255.1 Sphingomicrobium sp. | reverse complement strand
AGCAAATGGTCGATGCGGAAGCCGGCGTCGCGCTGCCAGCAGCCGGCGGTATAGTCCCAAAACGTGTAGAGCTTGTCTTCGGTAGGGTGCAGCGCGCGCAGCGCGTCGGTCCAGCCCTGGTGGAGGATCCTCCGCCATGCCTGGCGGGTCTCGGGCTGAAGCAGCGCGTCGTGCTGCGTCGCCTTGACCGAAAAGACGTCGCGGTCCTCGGGGACTACATTCCAGTCCCCCGCCAACACCACCGGCCGCTCGTCGCGCAGCAGCCCGGCGGCGTGCGCTCCCAGCCGCTCCATCCACTTGAGCTTGTAGTCGAACTTCTCCGTACCGACGGGGTTGCCGTTGGGGAGATAGAGCGAGCCGACGATGACGCCCGCGACTTCGGCCTCGATGTAGCGGCTGTGGGTATCATCGGGGTCGCCGGGCAGCCCGACCCGCCTCAGCTCGGGCGCGTCGCCTTTGGCGAGGATCGCGACGCCGTTGAAGCCCTTCTGGCCGTGCCACACCGCGCCATAGCCCGCCGCCTCGACGTCGGCGATCGGCAGCGACTCATCGGCGCATTTCAGCTCCTGGAGGCAGACGACGTCCGGCTGTTCGCGCTGGAGCCATTCGATGAGGCGCGGCAAGCGAGCGCGGATGCCGTTGAGATTGTAGGTGGCGAGCTTCATCGCGCTCGCCCTAGCGGCTCGGCGTCAGACCGAGAAGCTGCTTCCGCAGCCGCAACCGGACTGGGCGTTGGGGTTGGTCACCTTGAACGCAGCGCCGCCGAGGTCCTCGACGAAATCGACGGCCGATCCCTTGACCAGCTCGAGGCTGAACGGATCGACGATCAGCTTCACGCCGTCGGTTTCGGCAATCGCGTCGTCGCCTTCAGCGCCGGGCGCGAGCTCAAACTTGTAGGTGAAGCCGGCGCAACCACCGCCGTCGACCGCCAGCCGCAAAATTGCCGGCTTGTGCTGTCGCGCAGCGATCCAGGCGACGCGCTTGGCGGCGCTTTGGGTCAGGCTGATTTGAGGCTCGCTCACACCTGCGAGATAGGAAGCGTCGCCGCTAGCGGCAAGGAAGAGCCTAGCGCCGGCCGGCGACCGGACCGCCGATCGCGACTGCATCCATCGACGGCGCTCCCGAGCGGCGCTGCATCGCGAGGACATAGTCGGTCGACCTCATGAACGGGATCGGGTTCACCGCGCGCCCGTCGATCCGCACCTCATAATGAAGGTGGTTGCCGGTCGAGCGGCCCGTCGAGCCCATGCGGCCGATCTGCTGGCCGCGAGTGATGTGATCGCCTTCGCGGACCAGGATCGCCGACATGTGGCCGTAGCGGGTGGCGATGCCGCGGCCGTGGTCGATCTCGACGAGGTTGCCGTAGCCGCCGCTGTTCCAGCCGGCGCGGGCGACAGTGCCGTCAGCGGTCGCGTAGATCGGGGTGCCGTAGGAGCCGGCGAGATCGATGCCGGGGTGCATCGCGGCACCGGCATGGAAGGGGTCGGAGCGGACGCCGAAGCCGCTGGTGAATTCGACGCTGGCCCTGATCGGCTTGTCCGACGGGACCGCAATGATGCCGTCCTGCAGCTGGTCGAGCTTCTTCCAGCTGTCGAACAGCGTCTTGAACGTTGAGCTCGCGGCCGCCTCGAACGGACCGCCGACGCCGGCAGTGCTGCCGACGCGCGCCGGCGTGATGCCGAGCCGCTTCAGCTCGGCAGCCGTGACCTGGTAGCGGACGTCGAGCGCCTCGGCGACGAGCGCCGCTTGCTGCAACTGCTGCTGTTCAACGCGGGCGAGCGGGCCCTCGGCGGCAAGGCGGCCGCCGGCGCTCGCGGCAGCGATCAGCTGCGGATCAATCTTCTGCCCGGCAAGCGCGGCTTCGATCAGCGCCTGGCGCTGCTCGATCATCCGTGCGCGTGCTTCGGTGGCGGCGGGAAGGCTTACGACCGTCGCGGCATGAGGACGCGTCATCAGGCGAGCGGTCGCATAGCTCGCCCACGCAACGAGGCCGAGCATGACCACAAAAAACACCGCCTGGAGCGGTGCTGAAACACGGAAGCGGCGCAATTTGGAACCGTCGTGTACGAACAGGTCGCGATCGCGAAACAGGCCATTCGTCATGGCCAAAACTTGCGTCATGTGATCCCGCTCCACAAATCAGCGGACGCGCCAAAGCGCATCGCCGAGTCCCAAATCTGAAGGAGCTCCCCAGCCCCTTGCCGATGCCCGCGAATTGCCCGTCGCGTGCTGGCGTCAGCCACACTGCTTTCGGTTGGTTAATGAATTCAACCTTCAGTTCCTCTGTGCGGGACGAGTCGTCCGCTCAGCGCGGTGAACGGTTGGAATCCCTACTTCAGCAACACGGATTCCAGCGATTTCAACCTGTTGTGCAATGCAACATCGGCGCCGCGTCGAAGTTGGACGCGAATCTTTCGCGCCGCCTTGCCGCCGCCACATTCGCCCTTAGAAGCGGCGGCGGGCCACGCCGTCCCAACGCGGCGCGCGCTCTCTGCGAGGAGAGTTTGATGACTGACGCCGATGCTGCCGGGGCGGACACGCGCCTGGCGAAACCCAATACCCGCCCCAAGCGACCCCATTTCTCATCGGGCCCGTGCGCGAAGCCGCCGGGCTGGACCCCGCAATCGCTCGACATTTCCGCACTTGGACGCTCGCATCGCGGAACCATCGGAAAAGCGAAGCTGGAGCAAGCGATTGAGCGCACGCATGCGCTGCTGCGCCTGCCGTCCGATTATAAGCTCGGCATCGTCCCCGCATCCGACACCGGCGCGATGGAGATGGCGATCTGGTCGCTGCTTGGCCCGCGGCCGGTGACGATGCTTGCCTGGGAAAGCTTCGGCGCGGGATGGGTGGCCGACGTCGCCAAGCAGCTGAAGCTCGATGCCCAAATCCGCACCGCCGATTACGGCGCGATCTGCAACCTCACCGACATCGACCCGGCGAGCGATATCGTCTTCACCTGGAACGGGACGACGAGCGGCGTTCGCGTGCCCAATGCGGACTGGATCGCGGACGCGCGCACTGGACTCACGATCTGCGACGCCACTTCCGCGGCATTCGCGCAACGCATCGACTGGACGAAGATCGATGTCGGCACCTTCAGTTGGCAGAAGGCGCTGGGCGGCGAAGCCGCGCACGGGATGCTCGTGCTCAGCCCGCGCGCCGTCGAACGGCTCGAGCGCGAGCCCGCGCCGCGTCCGCTGCCCAAGATCTTTCGCCTGACCAAAAGTGGCAAGCTGATCGACGGAATCTTTAAGGGCGAGACGATCAACACGCCGTCCATGCTGTGCGTCGAGGACTGGCTGTTCGCGCTCGACTGGGCCGAGCGGATCGGCGGCCTGGACGCGCTGATTGCGCGCGCCGACGCGAATGCCGCCGCGCTCGACCGCTGGGTGCAAGGCGCGGGCTGGATCGAGCATCTGGCAAGCGATCCGGTGCTCCGCTCGAACACCTCGGTCTGTCTGCGGTTCGCCGACCGTTCCGACGACGACGCGAACCGATCGAGGCAGAAGGCCCTCGCGAAGCTGCTCGAAGCGGAGGACGCGGCCTATGACATCGGCGCGTATCGCGACGCCCCGCCCGGCCTGCGCATCTGGTGCGGAGCGACGGTCGACACTGCCGACATCGAGGCGCTCGGGCCGTGGCTCGGCTGGGCGTGGGAGATGACCGCGTGAGCGAACCGGTCAAAGTCCTGATCGCCGACAAGATGGACCCGCGTGCAGCCGCTATCTTCCGCGAGCGCGGCATCGCGGTCGACGAAAGGCCCGGTCTCACGCCCGATGAGCTGAACGCGATCATCGGCGGCTATGACGGCGTCGCGGTGCGCAGCTCGACCAGGATCAATGCGGCCGCGATGGACGCCGCGCTTCCTCGGCTCAAGGTGATCGGCCGCGCCGGGATCGGCGTCGACACGATCGACGTGCCCGCGGCGTCGGCGCGCGGCATCGTGGTCATGAACACGCCCTTCGGCAATTCGATCACCACCGCTGAGCATGCGATCGCGATGCTGTTCGCGCTCGCTCGCGAGATTCCCCAGGCCGACCAGTCGACCCAGTCGGGCAAGTGGGAAAAGAACCGTTTCATGGGCGTCGAGCTCGCCGGCAAGACGCTCGGCCTGATCGGCTGCGGCAACATCGGCTCGATTGTCGCCGACCGCGCGCACGGCCTCAAGATGAAGGTCGTCGCTTTCGACCCGTTCCTCTCGCCCGAACGCGCGGTGGAGCTGGGCGTCGACAAGGTCGAGCTCGACGAGCTGCTGCAACGTGCGGACTTCATCACGCTGCACACTCCGCTGACTGACCAGACGCGCGGAATCCTCAGCCGTGAGGCCTTGGCGAAGACGAAGAAGGGAGTTCGGATCGTCAATTGCGCGCGTGGCGGGCTGATCGACGAAGCGGCGCTAAAGGACGCGCTCGACAGCGGCCATGTCGCCGGCGCCGCGCTCGACGTGTTCGCGCAGGAGCCCGCCAAGGATAACCCGCTGTTCGGGACGCCGGGCCTGATCTGCACGCC
>JBDTZJ010000139.1:0-4624 GCA_040005255.1 Sphingomicrobium sp. | reverse complement strand
ACCTCCTTCACATTGTCGTCGCTGTTGCGGTCGATGTAGAAATTATAGGGGTCGACGCCGGCGAAGGCGGGCTTCCTAGCGGTGTGAAGGACGATCTGCTGGTCACCGTTGCGTAGCGGCCGCCGGTCCATCGTGATCACGTCCTTCTGGGAGAAGGCGCCAAGGCCCGGGCGGGCGGTGAACAGCCCGATCTCGATCGGCTCGGCGAGCTTCGCCCGCGTTTCGACGCCCTTGCCGCTGGCGTAGAATTTGTCAGCGCCGACCGTGAGCGTGGTCGTCCAGCCGGTCGCGTCCTTGCGCGTCACGGCGTTTTTCACCTTGAGGTCGTAGAGCGTGATCCGCTCGAACAGGTCGGTGATCAGCTGCTGCTGCTCGGGCGTCTTCGCTTCCTTGCGGAACTCGTCGATCAGGTCGAGCGAGCGAAGGTACGGCGGGCCCTTGAAGCGCCACCTGGCGACGAAGCGGGAAAGCGCGCGGTCGACGGCATCCTCGCCCAAACGCTCCTGCAGCAGGTACATAACCAAGGCGCCCTTGCGGTAATGGACATAGGCTTGGTTCTCGACCCGCTCGAGGGGCACTTCCTCGACCGCTTCGCCCTGGCGGCTGCGCAGGTAATTATCGAGCTCATACTTGAGGAAGCGGCGAATCTTATCCGGCCCGTAAAGGTGCTTCATCACCATCAAAGCCGAATATTGCGCGAGCGTTTCGCTGGTCAGCGTGCCGCCCTGCATGTCGGCGCCGATCACCTGGTGGGCCCAGTACTGGTGCGCCATCTCGTGGGCGACGACATAGGTCGTGAAGTCGATCTTCTCGGGATCGTTGGTGTTGGCGACGAAGCCGATCGACTCCGAATAGGGCATCGTCCCGGCGAAGGCCTGGGCGAAGCTGTTGTAGCCGGGGAATTCGACGATGCGCGCATAGTCGAACTGATACGGCCCGAAGTGCGAGCGGTAGTAATCGAGCGCCGCGGCCATCGCCCGGAGCATCTTGGACACGTTCCAGTCGTGGCCGGCGTGATAATAGACCGACAGGTTGAGGCCGCTGTGGACGGTCGAGGAGACGCGATAGTCGGATGACTGCATCGAGAAAAAGTTGAGGATCGGGGCGGTGCTGATGAAATGCGCCGTCCGGCGCCCATTGGCGGTGACGTCGGACACTCGGCTTCCCGGTGCGATCGGCGTCTGGCCGGCGTCGGTCGTCAGCGTGATGTCGGCGGTCACCCAGTCCGCGTTGACATAATTGGACCGCGTTGCAGACAGGTCCTCGAGCTTGGCCGGGCGAAGCTCGGGCGGGAGGTGCTGGCGGCGGCGCTTGGAACGGTCGCTGAGCAGTCCCTGACGGCTCATCCCGATGAGCGGCGCGAAGTCGCTGTTGTTGGTGAAGGTGCCGTTCTCAATGACGTCGGTCGCCGGGTTGGACGCACGGAAGCCGCGCCGCCACAGCCGGGAGCGGAAGCTGAGCTCGGCCGTCGCGCCGGGGGCGAGGGGGCGGTCGAAACGGTAGATGCGGTAGGCGAAGGCTTTGTCGTCGGAAACGAGGCGAGCGCCGGGGATGTCGAGCTTCAGGAATTCGACGTCGGGATTGCCCTTGCGGATGTGAATCTCGCTGATCGGAGCATTGGTCTTGTTGGCGAGATCGTAGCGGCCGTCGACGATCAGCAGGCGCTGCTTTGGGTAGAGCTGCCCGTTGAGCACGACGTGCGTCACCGCCGGCTGCGGGAGCTTCTCAAATTTGAGATATTTGCGCTCATAATCGGCCTGGAATTTCTCCAGCTCGTCGCTCGTCTGGTACCGGTTGAGCACCTTGATGTTGTAGTAAGCGTAGGCGCCGCTGACCCCCATGCCGAGCGCGGCAATCGCGACGATGGCGACGACTGGCGCGGTCAGGCGCTGCCCGATCCGCGCGAAGCGGCTGCGCAGCGCGAGATCGGTCCCGCGCGGCCACAGCAGGTGGGCGGCGACGGCAAGGATCGCGGCGAAACACAGCCAGTAGAATTGGAGGACGGCGGCGCCCTTCCAGAAGCTGCCGGCGCCGACAAAGTCGCTCAGCGGGACGTTGGGCGTGCCGTCATAGGTGTAGAGCGGGTTCGAATAGCCCATGTTGTTGAGGAAGATGGAGCCGACGAACCAGATGAAGATAATGCCCCAGCCGACATATTTGTTGGGGCTGAGCACCTGGGCAAAGACCGCGAGGATGGCGATGAGGAGACCGTCGATCGCCGCGGGCAAGATGTACCAGCCGAGATATTGCGGAATCCCGACGAACCGCGCGCCCTGGATGAGCTGATAGACGAGGCCGGTCGCCATGGCGGCGAGGTTGACGACGAGCAGCACGAGGAAGATCGCCAGCATCTTCGGGACCGTCATGACCCAGCTGGGCACTGGCGTGGAATCGACCAGCTCGTTGAGCTTGCGGTCGCGCTCGCGCCACACAAGCTCGCCGCCATAGAATACCGCGATCATCAAGATGACGATTGTGAATCCGCCGCGCACCACGGTGACGACGGCGGCAAGCGTCGGATGGTCGGCAGTGCCGTAAGTCGATCGGCCGAACCACAGGCCGCCGCCGGTGTTGAGGATCGCGAACAAAGTCAGGACGATGAGGCCGGGGCTGGTCAGCACCTGTCGGACTTCGACCCGTAGGCGCGTCATGAACTGCTCGACGCGTGATGGGCGCGCGTCGCGGATGCTGACGGATTCGCCGCCCAGCGTGGGGGCGACAGCCGCAACGCGCGCCTCTTTTGCCTCGCGCTTGGCCATGCGGCGCAACTTGCGCTTCGAGGGTGCGCGCTCGGTCATCGTGAAGCGCCACAAAGTCAGGCCCAGGAAGCCGACAGCGAGCAGGACGGCGAAGATACGGTTGAACAGCAAAGTGCCGGTGAGATCGACCAGCCGTGAGTTCATTTCGGCCTGGGTCCAGTAACGGGTCGTTTCGCGCAGCGCACCGTTGCCGAGCGGCTCGAAGCGAGCGAAGGTGTCGCGATATTCAATCTTCTGGCCGAGGATGCTGATCGTAACGAGGTAGCCCATCACCAGCCCGACAGCGGCGATGTAGGCGGCCATCATCGAGCGGAGGATGGTCGCGACCGCGAAGAGGATCGCGCAGGTCAGAAGGATGTCGGGAACCGCGAACACCCCGAAGTTCCAGGCGTAATAAGCGAGCTTCTGGGGTCCGACCGTCTCGGGATCGACCCACGGCATGATCGAACCGGCCCACATGCCGATGGGGACAGCGAGATAACCGAGCCAGGCGACGATGAGGCCGCCGAGAAACCGGCCCAGGACGATCTGGTGGGCGGTCACAGAAGTCGCGCGGACGATTGGGGCGAAGCCCGTCGCTTCGTCGCGGACGATGGCGTTGGCGACGAATGCGGTCACAACGAAGAGGTAGAACAGGGTGAGGATCGCGGTTGCGATCGCGATTGCATAAGGCGCATTCTCATGCACCGCGCCGGGCGTGCCGATCCTGACATTCTCGCTCGCGGTCAGGCCGAAGCCCAAGAGGAAGAAGACCGCGACCGACACCCAGAAGACCGGGTTCTTGAGCTGGTAGCGGATCTCGAAGCTGGTGATGCCAAGCAGCATGGGGTCGCTTCAGGCTGCGCGGCGAAGCGTGGAGAGCGTCGAGAAATAGACGTCCTCGAGCCCGCCTTCGACCGGATCGAAGCCGTCCGGCCGCTGGTCCGAGAGGACGTGGATTACCGACCGGCCGGCATAGAGGCGCGTCGAGATGATTTCGTGGCTGGCCTGGTAGGTCTCCAGCTCGGACCGGTCGATCGTCATGGTCCAGATCCTGCCACGCGTGGCGGCGATCAGGTCCCCCGGCTTCCCTTCGAGCTGAAGACGGCCATTGGCCAGTACCGCCATGCGGGGGCAGAGGTCTGCGACGTCGTCGACGATGTGCGTCGAGAGGATCACCACGACATTGTCGCCGATTGCGGCGAGCAGGTTGAGGAAGCGGTTGCGTTCCTCCGGGTCGAGCCCGGCGGTCGGCTCATCGACGATGATGAGGTCGGGATTGCCGATCAGCGCCTGAGCAATGCCGAACCGCTGCAACATGCCGCCCGAGAAGCCCGCGATCGACTTGTTGCGCACGGCCCACAGGTTGGTCTGTTCGAGCAGCGTTTCGACCACCGCCTTGCGCTCGCTCTTTGCAGTAATGCCTTTCAGCACTGCCAATTGGTCCAGCATCGCGTAGGCGGACACGCGCGGATAAACGCCGAAGTCCTGGGGGAGATAGCCGAGCGTTCGGCGCAGCCGGTCGGGCTCGGCCAGGACGTCAATTTTGCCGAAAAAGATCGTGCCCGCGGTCGGCGCCTGCAGCGTCGCCACGGTGCGCATCAGCGTCGACTTGCCGGCGCCATTGGGGCCAAGCAGCCCGTACATTCCCTGGGGAATGGACAGGCTCACGTCGTCGAGCGCGACCGTGCCATTGGCATAGGTGTGCGACAGATTGGCAATTTCGAGCATCGTTCCCCCCGAAAGAATTCGACGCTTGATCAAGGGGGTAAGCGCCGCCGTCAAGTGCGGTCATCAAAGGATTTCGACCGGCCGACGAACGGCAGGCGTTTTAAGCGTATGGAGGCTTATCCAGCCCCGCCGGGCTCTTCGTGAAAATCTCGCAG
>JBDTZJ010000138.1:0-4625 GCA_040005255.1 Sphingomicrobium sp. | reverse complement strand
CCGGCGACTTGTTCGCCGCCGGTTTCCTCGCCGCGCGCTGCCGCGGTCGCCCGCTCCAAGGCTGCCTCCAATCGGGCGCCGTCGCCGCGGCGGAGATCATCTCACACTTCGGCGCCCGGCCCGAGGCCGACCTCCGCGAGCTTACCGGCCTATGAAAAACGTCAAGCGCCTCGCCGTCTATTGCGGCTCGGCCGCTGGCTCACAGCCGGTGTTCGCCGAAGCCACGCGAGCCACGGCGGCGGCGATGGTCGCCCGCGGCGTCGACCTGGTCTATGGCGGCGGGCGGCTCGGCCTGATGGGCGTGGTCGCCGACAGCGTGCTTGCCGCCGGCGGGCGAGTGTACGGGGTCATTCCGCAGGCGCTGGTCGACATCGAGGTTGCGCACGTCGGCCTGACCGAGCTGCACACGGTCGCCAACATGCATGAGCGCAAGGCCAAGATGACCGACCTAGCCGACGCCTTCCTCGCGCTGCCCGGCGGTATCGGCACGCTCGACGAACTGTTCGAGGCGTGGAGCTGGAATGCGCTGGGCTATCACAAGAAGCCGTTCTGCCTATTGAACGTCGACGGCTTCTGGGACGGGATGATCACCTTCATCAACCATGCGACCGAGAGCGGCTTCCTGTCGGCGCGGCGGCGGAAGCAGCTGCTGGTGGCGGAAACCCCTGAACAGGCGCTGGAATATCTGGACGAAGCCGCCGCAGCCGCTACGCAAGGCATGGTCTGGTAGGCAAAGCCCGGGGGAGGGGCCGGTCCGTGAATCAAACGCTGCTCGGCATTGCCGGCATCATCGTGATCCTGGGGATAGCATTCATCTTCTCGACCAACCGCAGGGCGATCCGGCTGCGCGTGGTCGGCGCCGCGTTCGCGCTGCAGGCGGGCATTGCCTTCCTCGTGATCTACACGAGCTGGGGCCGCGCCGCGATCCAGGGGCTGTCGAACGGGGTCGCGAACCTGCTCGGCTACGCCACGCAGGGCACCGAGTTTCTGTTCGGCCCGAGCGAAACCAATCCGCTCGCGCACACCTTTGCGATCGCCGCGCTGCCGGTGATCATCTTCTTCGCGAGCCTGGTCTCGATCCTTTATTATCTCGGGATCATGCAGCGGATCGTCCGCTGGGTCGGCGGAGCGATCGGCTGGGTCACCGGCATCAGCCGCGTCGAATCCTTGTCGGCCGCTGCGAACATTTTCGTCGGCCAGTCCGAATCGCCGTTGGTCGTCAGGCCCTATCTCGCCGCGCTTCCGCCTTCGCGCCTGTTCACCGTGATGACGGTCGGCATGGCCGGCGTCGCCGGAACAATCCTCGCTGCTTACGCCAGCCTGCTGGGCCCGAGCTACCTGCCCTTTCTCCTCGCCGCCGCCTTCATGTCCGCGCCGGGCGGGATCCTGATGGCCAAGATGATCATGCCCGACGATCCGCCGTCGAAGGATGAGCTTCCGCTCGCCGGCGGTGCGACCGAAGAGGAGAAGGTCGACGTCGCCGAGACGTTCGAGGAGGGTATGCAACCCGCCAACATCATCATGGCCGCGGCCCAGGGCGCGCAGACTGGCGTCAAGCTGGCGGTCGCCGTCGGTGCGATGGTGCTCGCGTTCGTGGCTTTGGTCGCGCTCGCCAACGGTTTGCTCGGCGGGCTCGGCAATCTGGTCGGCATTCCCAACTTAAGCTTCCAGAGGATCATCGGTTACGTGTTCCAGCCGGTCATGTTCCTGATCGGCGTGCCGTGGCGCGAGGCGGGGACCGCGGGCGGCCTGTTCGGGACCAAGCTCGTGCTCAACGAATTTGTCGCCTTCATCGACCTCGGCAAGATGGATGCCGCGACCCTGAGCCAGCGCAGCCGTGAGATCGTGACCTTTGCCCTGTGCGGCTTCGCCAACTTCAGCTCGATCGCGATCCAGATGGCGGTGACTGGCGGCCTCGCGCCCAACCAGCGGCCGGTGATCGCCAGGCTGGGCTTGCGCGCCTTGCTCGCCGGCAGCCTCGCAAACCTGATGAGCGCCGCGCTGGCATCACTGATGCTGCCCTGACCGCAATTCCTTTGCTAAGATAAGAAGATGGCTACGATCACGACTGACAACATCGCGTCCGTTTCGTTGAAGGACGCCGACCGCGACCCCGAGGGTTTCGCCCAGAAGCTTGGACGCAGCTTCGAAGAATATGGCTTCGCGATCATCGCCGATCACGGCATTCCCGACGAGCTGATTCGCCGCGCCGAAGAGAAGGCCAAAGCCTTCTTCGCTTTACCGGAGGAGGTGAAGCGCAAGTATCTCATTCCGGGCGGCGGCGGCGCGCGTGGCTATACGCCCTTCGGGATCGAAACCGCCAAGGGCGGCAAGGCGCACGACCTCAAGGAATTCTGGCACGTCGGCCGCGACCTGCCGCAAGGCCACAAGTTCCGCGACCATATGCCCGACAATCTCTGGCCGTCCGAGGTGCCGAGCTTCAAGGACACGTTCCAGGAGATCTACGCGACCTTCGACCGGTCAGGGCTCAAGGTGCTCAAGGCAATCGCCCGCTACCTCAAGATCGACGAGGATTATTTCGAGGACGCAGTGCGCGACGGCAATTCGGTGCTGCGCGCGCTTCATTATCCGCCGCAGAGCGAACCCACCGGCGAGCATATCCGCGCCGGCGCGCATGAGGACATCAACGCGATCACTCTGCTGCTCGGCGCCGAGGAAGCGGGGCTGGAGCTGTTGACCCGCGACGGTCGCTGGATCCCCGTGTCACCCAAGCCGGGCGAGCTCGTAATCAACATTGGCGACATGCTGCAGCGGCTGACCAACGGGAAGCTGCGATCGACCACTCACCGCGTCGTCAACCCGGCGCCCGACCGCGCGAGCAAAGCGCGTTACTCGATGCCCTTCTTCCTCCACTTCCGCTCGGACTTCCCGATCGAGGCGCTGCGCGAGACGGTGCCTGCCGGTGAGCAGCCGAAGTGGCCCGCGATCACCGCGAACGATTACCTCCAGGAGCGGCTGCGCGAGATCAAGCTGGTCTAAAGGTCGCGAGTCTCCGCTACCGAACTGGTAATTCGCAGCTCGGTCGCGCCGGCTACTTCTAGGAGGTTCAGGACCTCCCAGAAGGATTCGGGTGCGGCGCTGCCGAAATCGATCCGCAGTTTCTCAGGCTCGACAACGAGCGAATGGATGAGGTTTCCGAGATCGGCGCCGGACATGTAGCGCCGATCGTCGGGGTCGAACCATCTGTCGAACCAGGCGCCAAGGGCCTGCTCCGGGTCGAACGAACCATTGTGATGGATGACGGCGTGGTCCCACCGCAGATCCTCGATCCTGAGCTCGGCGCCTCCGAGGTTTGTGGTGATCGGCTCGAAACTGAGGACGCGCTCGGGTGTGAAGTCGATGATCTCCGGCGCGCCATCGTTGCGGACGAAATCGGCGCAGCTCAGGGAGCGGAAAACCCTGGATCCGGGTTCGAGCTCGAGCTTCACCTCCGCTTCGCCGCGAATGCTATTCCGCCGCTGCTCGGCGGCGAATATCAGGAGCTGCTGCACATAATGGTCGCGCAACCGCGTAAGAAAGAGCTGGGCATTGGACCGACCGTCATCAGTCACAGTGGCTCTCCCAAATTCGCGGGTCCGAACCCGAACGGAATCAGGTCGCCGATGGTGTGACGTTCAATGGCCGAGCCGTCCCCGCTGCCGCACAGGATGTCGACGTCGCGGCCGCTGAGCTGCGCGGCTTCAAGGATCGCCTGGCGGCAACCGCCGCACGGCGTGCAGACGGTCGCGTCCGTCCCGCCCACCACCGCGATCCGCGCGACCTTGTCGAGCCCGAACTTGTGCTGCGCTGCGGTCAGCGCGCTCTGCTCGGCACAGACACCCAGGCGGTAGCTGGCATTCTCCATGTTCGCGCCGGTCACGACCTCGCCCTCAACCGATTCGATCGCGCAGCCGACGTGGAAGTTTGAGTAAGGCGCATAGGCCTTCGCCGCCGCGGCTCGGGCGAGATCGAGCAATTCTTCATCTGTCATGCTCTTGTCCTTAACCGGCGCCACAGGGCATGCGCCAGCCATGCCGAAACACAGAGTATCGAGTCGCAAGCGTCTCACAGCCTTCACCGCGCTTGCCGCGGCGCTTATGCCGTCGCCCGCTTTTGCCTGGGGCAAGACCGGCCACCGAGTCATCGCTGCCATCGCCGACACCCAATTGTCCGGTCTCGCCCGCGCGCACGTCGAGCAGATCCTCGGCCCGGGCGAGAGCCTCGACGAGGCCGCCAACTGGCCCGACGAAATGCGCTCTGCACCCGGCCAATTTTGGCAGAAGACCGCCACCCCCTGGCACTACGTCACGCTGAACGGGATCATCTACGATCGCACGCCGCCGGAAGGCGACGCGCTGGAAGCGCTCGCGCGGTTCAACAAAATGCTCCAGGACCCGAACGCCAGCCCCTCCGACAGGCAGCTTGCGCTCAGGTTCATCGTCCACCTCGTCGGCGACCTCCACCAGCCCTTCCACGTCGGCAAATGCTGTGACAAGGGCGGCAACGATGTGAAGGTCTCGTTTTTCGGAAAGCCGACCAACCTTCACGCCGTGTGGGATTCGCAGCTGGTCGACGATGAGCAGCTGTCCTTCAGCGAGCTCGCGGCCAAGCTCGAGCGGCACATC
>JBDTZJ010000020.1:0-15787 GCA_040005255.1 Sphingomicrobium sp. | reverse complement strand
GAGACTGCTCTGCGCTGGCTTGAGAAATATCATCGCTGGCGGCGGGGGTGAGCATGCTGACGCCGCGGGTGGTAATCATGGCCAAGGCGCCGGTCGCGGGCGCCGTCAAGACCCGACTGATCCCAGCGCTCGGCGCCGAGGGTGCGGCGCTGCTCGCACGGCAAATGCTCGCCGCGACGGTGGCAACGGCGAAGCGCGCAGGCCTTGGCGTTCCCGAACTTTGCGTAAGCCCCAATTCCGGCGACGAAACATGGAAGGGATTGCTGCCCGACGGAGTCGTCGTCACCGACCAGGTTGCCGGGAATCTTGGCGAGCGCATGGCGGCCGCCGCGAAACGGGTTATAGGCGGCGGCAATCCGGTGCTGCTGATCGGCACCGACTGCCCTGAGCTCACCGTCTCCCGCATCCGCGACATGGCCAAGCGGCTGGCCGATCATGATGCAGTGATCCACCCCGCCGCCGACGGTGGCTATGTGCTACTTGGGCTTCGCCGGTTCGACCCTTCGCTTTTCGCCGGCATCGTTTGGAGTGGAGCCGACGTGGCGGAGGTGACCTCCAGCCGGATTCTCGCGCTCGACTGGTCGCTCTACGCGGGGAAGATGTTGCGAGACATTGACGAGCCAGGCGATCTGTCGGCTGTGGGAGCATTTGTATGAGTATCGGAGTAATCATCGCCGCGGCTCTTGCCGCCACCGGTCCACAGGAGGTGGGCGATTTCGCGGGCAACGGGCCTATTCCCGCTCCGTGGCGACTGATACGTTTGAACAAGAACGTGCCGCCGACTTCGTATCGGCAGGCAACGATCGACGGGGTCGGAGCGATCGAAGCCAATGCCAATTCGAGCATGGCATTGCTTGCGCGGCCGATCGCGATCGACCTTGCAGCGACGCCAATTCTATGTTGGCGATGGCGGGTCGATGCTCCGGTAGCCGCGGCCGACATGTCGACCAAAAAGGGCGATGACTATGCCGCACGGCTCTACGTCGCGTTCGATATTTCCGATTCTGCGCTCGGTTCGGGGACGCGGTTCAAATTGTCGCTTGCGCGGCGATTGTTCGGCCAGGACCTTCCCGATGCCGCGCTCAATTATGTGTGGGACAATCGCAACCCGATCGGAACGGAGCACAAGAGCGCCTATACCGACCGCGCCCAGCTGATTGTCGCCGAAACCGGAGAAGCACGCGCCAGGCGCTGGGTGAGCGAACGAGCCGATATCGCCGCCGATTATGCCCGCGCTTTCCCGGGCCAGCCGGGACAAGCGATCCAGCTGGCCATTGCGTCGGATACCGACAATACGCACAGCCGCGCTCGGGCCGCCTTCGCCGACATTCATTTCGTCGCGCGCAAGGACAGATGTTGAAAGGCGGCTTCGCTCGAACCTGAACAAGCGGCCGCATTTGAGCCAGGCCAAGCGGACCCGTCAGCGGTGGCAATGGGCGAATTTCGGACGTGCGCCTAATGTCCGCTTTGGGTCGAAAGCGGCCATTAGGACCCTTGGTTACAAATACGTCATCGCCAATAGAAAAACCAGGTGCCCGGCTTTTCGGGGATCATGTCTGCAGTGATCATCTGGGCAGATCGCATGCCATAGCTCGGCAACCTGCGAAGCTTGCACGGGCGATGAGGCGGGGGCAGGAGATGCCGGGACCGCCCCGGCGAGGCCTCGCGGATGGAGAAGCCCCTATGATCATCTACGGTTCGTCAATGTCTCCCTTCGTTCGCAAGGTGCTGGCCTATGCCGCGGAAAAAGGCATTGAGGTCGAGCTCGTCCCGGTCGGGATCGGCGATCCCAATTCCGAATTCCGCGCGGCGAGCCCGTTCGCCAAGATGCCTGCGCTCCGCGACGGCGACTTCACGCTCGCCGACTCGAGCGCGATCATCCATTACCTCGAGGCCAAACAACCCGATCCGCCACTGATCCCGACCGATCCGCGCGAGCGGGGCCGCGCGATCTGGTTCGAGGAATGGGCCGATTCGATGTTGTTTGCATGCGGCCGGAAGATGTTTTTCAACCGCGTCGTCGCGCCGCGTTTTCTTGGCCGCGAGGGCGATCTGCAAGCCGCCGCGACCGCCGAGCGCGATGAACTTCCGCCGCTGTTCGATTATCTCGAGGGGGTCATTCCCGACAGCAATTATCTGGTCGGCGACCGGCTAACGATTGCCGATCTCGGCGTCGCGAGCCCGTTCGCCAATTTCGCGCATTGCGGGGCGACGGTCGATGCGGCGCGCTATCCCAAGGTCGCGGCTTACACCGGGGCGATCCTCGGCCGGCCGAGCTTCCAGCGATGGGTCGAACTCGAAACCGCGTTCCTCGCGCGGCAAGCCGCTTAGAACTAACCTACGGGCTAATGTCTGCTTTGGGTCGAAAGCAGACATTAGCCGATCCGAGCGCTGGGTCAGGCTGAGTCAAAATAACTCAATAACCATAGTATCCATAATTCTGATAGTTCTGGTAGCGACGGCGCCACTCATCGAGCTGGTGCTGACGCTGATGCTGCAGCTCGACCTGATAATGGGCATAATCGTGCTGATATTGCAGCTGGCGATGGGCCTGCGCGTGCTGCCATGGGTCTAGACCCTGTGCGTGCGCCTGTGCGTGCTCTTGTTCGAGCTGGTCGTGAGCGTCGCCATGCTCGTCATCAAGGTCATCATGCTGCTGTTCATGACGGCCGTAATCAGAATATCCATTGTAGCCGTAGGCATACGGGTTGTCGTAGCCGTAGGCTGGATAGCCATAGCCTGGGTAGCCGTTGCCATAACCCGACCCGATCGAAATCGTAAAGCTGCTCTGGGCGGAGGCGGCGGAGGGCGCGAGGGCTGCAAATGCGGCGGCGCCACATAGAAGTAAGGTTGATTTCATACCCATCGGACGATCCTCTCGCTGATACTGATGAGGATGTACCGGCATTGCCGTGGATCGCGCGTGAATACGTTCTTTATTCCTCGTTCATGCGAAGGAACCGCGATCCTATCTCCTGGTCTGGAGCCCGCGAAGGGCGTGCGCCACCCTGTCCCTCTCCCGCACAGCGGGAGGGGAAGGGCAAGGCTGTCAGCGCCCTCGCGGCGGCTCAGCTCTTGGTCGTGGTGGTCGTCGTCGTTTTCTTCACCACGTGATGGTGGTGAGCCCTCTTGTGATGCCGATGGCGTTTATGGGGGGTCTTTCTCGGAACCGTTCCATGCACATGCGTGGTGCGAGTTGTTGCGTCGACCGTGGTGGTCTTCTGCTCGGTCGCCATCGTGTTGTTGGTTTCCTGGGCGAGCACCGGCGAGGCGATCACGGCCAGGCCGACAAGCGATGCAGTTAGAAGTTTCATGGCTTTCCTCCTGTTGACGAAGCGGTGAAGCTCAAAAGCGCGGCATGGATGTTTGGTTGCAGCCGCTGGTCGAAGCCTTACGTCGCAATGGGTGGAATGCAGACATTGACTGAAGGGGGCAGTGGCACGTCAAATAGAATGCGACTGTCGGTAAATTGCCGGAGCGCACCCTGCCGCGGCCTGCTATGATGCGATCCTGCCCAGTCGAAATCATCGGAGATCCTGTATGCTCGGCGAGCGAGTAAAAGACATGCGCGAACGCAAGGCCTGGAGCCAAGGGCATCTTGCCGACGCGGCGGGACTCAACATCCGAACGGTCCAGCGCATTGAGGCCGGCGAGCTCTGCTCATACGAGACAATGTTGTCGCTCTCGGCGGCGCTGGGCGTAGATGTGTCGCAGCTTGAACCGGAAAATCGCCGAGGTGATCGCAAGGCATCGTTTTCGAAGATGCGAACCGCTGTCGCCGCACTCGGCATTCTCCCCGCTGCGCTATTCATTGGTGTGAATGTGCTCCGCTCGGCGATTGGCCTCAGCGCACCTTACGAGCTCCTTGCCTCCGCCGGTCAGCGGATAGTGGCGTTCGAGACCTTCAATGCGGTCTCACCCTTTGTCTTCTTCGGTGGCGCAGCAGTGGCACTTGCGATCTGCTTGCCCGCCCTAGTGCGCGTCCGGGCGAAGATCGATAGCGGACAGCTTACGATCAGCGGCATTCAGGTCAGCGCGCAACGCCTTCCGCTTATTTTGACGGCAACGGCACTGTTCAGCGCTGCCATTTTGCTCACCTACGTCGCGCTTGAACAGGTTAGCAGCGTTGGGGGTTAGCTAATGTCTGCTTTGGGTCGAAAGCGGACCTTAGCGGCGTTGACGCAACACTGCTTTGAATTTTCCGGCGAGGATTGGTTTGACCTTTCGTAATAGCGGCCAGTGCATATCTTGGGGGAATGAGCATTCGCTGCCTAATTCGGTTGCACCGTCCGATGCTGAACTCAATCGTTCGGCGGAAGGACCGCTACACGGCGTTCTGCGACAGCTGCGGCTTGCCGATCGAACGCTCGGAAGAAGGTCGCTGGACGGAAGCTCAGCCGCTCGTGTCACGGCGTGACCCAGCTGCCTGAACCTGGCCGCTCCTAGCTCAACTGGATAGAGCGTCGGGCTTCGAACCCGAAGGTTGGGGGTTCGAGTCCCTCGGAGCGGGCCACAGTCAATGTCTGCTTTGGGTCGAAATCAGACGTTAGGCGCGGATGTCCCTTTTTGGATGGCAGGCGGACGCCATTCGGGGCGGCCCGCAATCGCAGCCGGCCCGGTAACCACTACGCAATTTATGCCTCGTATCCTTTGCGTGAGGCCTAGCTGGCCTCGGCCCGAATCCTGGAGCTCGCCTCATGTCGGACATTCTGCTCTACGAGCGCGCCTCAGGCTCGTTCGCGGCGGGCCTCGCGAAACGCGGGCACCATATCATTTATCGAGCGAACGAGGCGAACCACTGTCCTGGTTGCGGCCGCTCACAATGGTACGTCGGACGGGTCAGCGCCGAGTGCGGCTTTTGTGAAACGGCGGTGCCGCTTGCTGAAACCTCGCGCCGCGAAGCTGCCCCGGCAAGTCCGCGAGCGCGTAGCCTTTCGGCATCGGCCGACCAAAGACGATATCCGAGAGTGCCCGCCAAGAACCGCAAGCTGAAGCTGTTAATCGACGGCTCGCCGAGCAATTTCGCCATTCACAACATCTCTGAAGGCGGGGTGATGGGTGATCTTGTTCGGGATCTGCTTCCGGGGGCAAAGGTCCATGTCCGTTTCGAAGGCGGCATTCTCGTGCCTGCTGTCGTAAAGTGGACGGAGAAGGGCCTCGTCGGGCTCGCCTTCATTGAACCCATTGTCCTCGATCGTTTGGACCAACCGAGAAACTGAGAAGAGGGCAACGCCATCAATCCATAATGATGTTGTCCGTAATGGGTGGAAAGCGGGTAATTGCGCGCAAAGTCTAAGCGCGGGAGGAGTTTGCCTTTCCGGACACGATCAGCACCTCGTCACCCTTGGCCACGACGTCGAACATCTTCGCGGCGAATGCCTTGGGCACGCCGATGCAGCCGTGGGTTGCGAAGCCCCAGCGGACGTTGCTGCCGTGGATTGAAACGCCGTCGGGGGTGAGGCGGAGGGTATATGGCATCGGTGCGTCGCCATAGGTCGCTGAACGATGATCCTTCAGCTTGGCGAGGATCGGGAATTTGCCAGTCGGCGTCTGCAGGCCATCGGCGCCATAGAGAATGACCGCACTCCCGATCTCGTGGCCGGAGCGGAAGACCGACAGCATCTGAGACTGGAGATCAACCCGTATCCAGACTGGCCCATCCGGCACGCCGCGCTCATTCCACAGGAAGTCGCCGTATTTCATGGGTGAAGGCACGTCGAGGAGAGACTTGATCGGCCGGTCGATAAGCCCCGCGGCAAGAGCGTCCCGCTGCTGGTCCAGGCCCACTGCGATGCGCCCCTCGAGCGGAGGCGTAGATTTCTTGGCTGGGGCAGGCGCGTTGAGACGGGGCGGCGCCGTAGGCCGGTTTTCAGTCGATCGTCGTGAGAGAACAAGGGCAGTCGTGGCCCCAAAGGCGGCAAGCGCAAACACAATGGCGGCAACGAGCGGGCGCTGCATGGTTCAGTTGACCAAATGATGCTTTCGCTGCGGGCGGCGCCGCAGCTGCCAACCTATGAGGCCGAAGCCCAGGAGCATGCTGATCCAAGTGGCGGGCTCCGGCACCGCGGAAGGCGGCGGCTGAACAATCGTCGGCTGAGGGATGGGGGGCTGAACGGTGGGGGGCTGAACGATCGGCGGCGGTGAGGCCGGCGGAGTGAGCGACGGTACGATAAAAAAGCCCGGGGGCGGAGGGCCGAAAATGCCAGGAGGAGTGATTAGCGCCTGGAAAAGCGGCGGGATCGGTAATGCCTCCAGGCTCGCTGTAGTGATTGGAATTGGCGGCGCGAGGATGTCAATCAATGCTGGCGGACTTTCAAACGGTACAGACGGGATCGCGTAGCGAACCTTCGGCAGAGCGCGTTCATGCGGCCGCTGGATGTGCCGGGCCAGTTTGTGTTTGATTTTCATCAGGTGCGCCTGCGTGCGTTTGCCCGGAGAGCGCTGCTGCATGAGCTCGATGAAGCTCTTGGCGCGCGCTATGGCAGCGTTCGCCAGATTGACGTCACCGAAAGTTGTAACCGAGACAGCAGTGATGAGCGCAAGGGCCAGCGCCGCGCCCGCAATCGTATGAAGCCGCCGCCGCCATATAAATAGCATGTGCGCCTTGGCGCCTCCCGCAGCGATATACGTCCGAGTGCTGCTCACCATCAATTGCCTCTTGCGGGTACAATCCGCCTGAAGAAAACGCCTCCAGTTATTAACTCATTAAACTTACACGGAAACCATTGGTTTAACAACGACCCGATGTGAGACAGCCCACGTCCGCGCAGCGTCAGTGATGGTCGAAAGAGGACCTAGGCCGCTAGTGTCTGCTGTGGGTCGAAAGCAGACGCTAGGCTAATGTCTGCAATGGGTCGAAAGCAGACATTAGCGACGGTCTAACTGACGATCGCCATTCTCTCGTCAGAATAGGGCACGGCGAGCTCGCAAGCGTCGAGGTGGTCATTGTCGAGCCAGCGGTCATAGTTCGCAGGATCGAGCATGACCGGCATGGCTTTGGCATGCACGGCGGCGACCGTCTCATTCGGCTGGCACGTCAAGAAGGCCATGAAGGGACCTTCCTCGCCCGGCCGCCAGATGCCGGCGAAGGCGAAGACCGGCTCGGCGTCATCGTGGAGCCCAAACCACACTTTGCGCTTACGTTTCGTCTCGGGGTCAGGCTCCGCGGTCCATTCGCAAAACCGCGTCACGGGGACGATGCAGCGGCGGGCAGGGTCTTTGAGCGCCGATCGCCAAAACGGGCTGCTGAGGTTGCGTACGTTGGTAACGGGGCGGCCGCCTGCTGCGGCCGGTCCTGGGAAGCCCCACTTCATCATCTCCAGTGCGAGGCCGTCGTGGTTGCATCGCCTTAGGACGGGGGCGCTGTAGCCGGGATATATCCCGTCAAAGGCGGGAAGGTTGACAGTGTCGCCGCGGAACGGGCCGAAAACCCGCCGCAGCTCGTCGACAGTCGCCGTCATGTTGTAGAGGTTGCACATCGCTGAGCCTTATCGGCTCGGCCCGATCCCCGCTACGGGCGTTAGCAAACCAGCTGTTCGGGCACTCAGCCTAGAGTCTCAAGTTACTGAAAGATGCACTGATTTGCTGTTGAGTCTTATTGGGCTCCCGAGCTTGCTCATTTATCAGGAAGAAAAATACAGCTGCGCCAACGAGCGCCAGCAGGGCGCCGATTGTCGCGACCGGGCGCGAGAGCTTGTGTTCATCCGTGTCCATCGAAAGCAGCTCGCAAGCTTTCACGACAAGGTACAGGCACAAGATCCATCCAATGATTTGCAGCATGATCAACTCCCCTTTGAGTTTCAGCCGTTCTGTACCTCGCCGGAGTCGCTTGAACCAAGCCAGTGCGACAGCACTTCCGCGACCTTAGGCTGCGGGCCAATGTTCTATGACTGGGGATCTCCAGGCACGGATCGTCGTGTTGCCGCCGGTCTAATGTCTGCTTTGGGTGGAAAACGGACATTTAGTACGTGCAATCTCTCGCCGGTGGCAGGAGGCTGTGTACGCAGCTACAGCCTATTCCGCATCTACTTCAGTCACCGCGGCTGCCGTCCCGAAGCGCTCCTTCGCTGACTCAAGCATCGTCTTGAAACGAGGGTCACTGCGCAGGTTGTCGAGGTTGGGATCGTTCGCAGCCAACCTGATGATATTCGCGCCCGCATTTGCCATGACCGGACCGAGCATCTCGATTGCCGCCTCGGGGTCATCGAAAATCCTATTGAGCCCCCAGGCAAGGTTGTAGCGCATGATCAGATTGTCGGGATCGACCAGCAAGCTCCGCTCAATCCACTGCCGCGCCCGGTCCAGATTCCCAAGAGCCGCGAAACTCATAGCGCCGAAAGCGAGCGCCGCCCCGTTGTCGGGATCGCCTGCCAGCACTTTCTCCACTTGGTCGATCGTTCTTCGGGCCGTTCGCCGGGCAGCTTCGACGTCGCCTTTGGCATTATAGTAGGCAAACAGCATCCCCAGGCCGTGGTAGTCCGTCTCCATCACCTCGATGGCCCTCTCCAAATGCCGAGCTGCGTCATCGGGTCTTCGCTGGCGGTAGAATATCCGCGCCGATTCCTTGTTCACCTCCCATGAATCGGGGCTAAGTTCGAGCGCGATGGCGAGCTCGGCATTGGCTTCTTTGTGCCGCCCCTGCTCGGCCAGCCGCCAGGCTTTGGGCAAATGCGCCTCGGCAATTTGCGGATCGAGCGCGAGCGCCCGCTCCGCCGCCGCCGCTCCGTCATCGGCGACCTTGTGCGCGGCAAATCCGTGGTGGAGATTTGCCTGGGCCAGCGCCATTAGCGCCCAAGCCTGAGCGTAGTCCGGATCAATTTCGATTGAGCGCCTGCAGATCCGGATGACTTTCTCTTCACGCCGGCGATCGCCGAAATCGCCGGTGATCCAATACTGTCGTGCCATGAGATACAGGTTGTAGGCATCGACATTTGCTGTGCCGCGATGCTCAATCGCTTTCTTCTCGTCAGGGAGAAGCTTGATCTTGAGTGCGGCCACGATCGCCTTCGAGATCTCGTCCTGGATGGCGAAGATATCGGTGATGTCCCGATCGTAGCGCTCGGCCCATATATGCCCGCCGCTGCTTCCCTCGATTAGCTGGGCCGTGATGCGAACCCGGCCGCCGGCCTTCCGGACGCTGCCTTCGAGGACATGGCTGACACCAAGTTTTTTCGCGACTGCGGAAATGTCGACCGACTTGCCCTTGAACTGGAAGGCCGTGTTGCGCGCGATCACCTCGAGCGCCGACACCTTCGACAGGTCGGTGGTGATGTCCTCACTTATTCCATCGCTGAAATATTCTTGTCCGGTTTCGTCGCTCATGTTCGCGAACGGCAGCACGCAGACCGACACGTCTCGGCGTGACGGCCGCGCCGTCTTTCGTTCCTCGTCATTTTCCGCGGTTCCAGTAAGCGCGGCGACGCTCGATAAGAGCTTGCGCCAGCCGGCATGATCCAACTCGCCATTCCAATTTTTCAGGTCGGCACATTGCGTCTGGTTGAACGGCATTGGCGCAATGGTCCCGTCGACGCTGACCTGGATCAGCGTCCCGAGCCCGCGCGCTGCATCGGCTTCGGCCCGCACCCATTGCGATTTGGCCGCATCGGCCGACCACAGCACCACCACTGCCTTGGCGTCCTTAAGGTGCTCCTCGATAACGTCTGCATAGGTGCGGTGTGCGGGGAGTTCGTCGTCGCGCCAGACGCGATAACCCCTGGATCGCAGCGCATCCGCGACGCAGTTCGCGTGTGGCTCGTCGGGCCGCGCGTACGAGACGAAGACGTCCGTCATCCCAAGCCCCTCTTCCTCGTGGGATATCAGGACTCTACCGGTGAGTCATGCTGGCAAGCAGACGCACGGCTATCTCTCGCGGAAAACGCTTAATGTCCGGTTTGGGTGGAAAACGGACGTTGCGACAATTCGCTCGAGCAGCCAGGTCGTCGGCGACGTTAGCCGCACCCGAGACAACTATGATGACATCGGATAGTCGTTAGTTCAGGCTCCCTCGGCTGAACCGGGCTTCTCGGGTAAGGCTCCCGGTTGCGCGATCTCGAGGTTTAACCGGTCGAGTAGCATTTCGAACACCGCCGGGTGCCACGCGTTTTTGTACATGAGCCCCATGCTTGACCCTTCGATCCAGCACACGGCCGCCTCGACAGCTTCCAAGCCGTCAAATTTGATCCACACGCACTCATCGATCCGGGGCCTGTCGACAATCTCACACCTGCATCCGAATCTGGTCACATCGTAAGTGGCAACTCGATAACTCGTCCCCGCTGATCTGCGCAGTGAGGCCTCACCGCGAACCGGTATTCGGTCAGCTTTGCGGGGCGATCTCTCCCGGGAAGGTTTGTCTGGCAGGAAGAGTAGCCCGGCCCGCCTTGAGTCGTACCAGCGGACCAACGCATTCACCGCCGATTTTCGACCAAGTAAGGAAAGTCTTACGTCTTCGCCCGGCGTCAGCCGCACGAGCGTGCGCAACGAGCAGCCGTCGTACGACAAGTCCACAACTTTGACGTCGACAATGGTTTTGTCGGCCCGGATCACATATGCACTCAGCTCGACTAGACGCCTGTCATCGCGACGCGGCAGCAGCGAGCCATCCGTCTGGGTGTCGCACTGCGACCAGAGGTCGCGCTCAAGGACCGGCTTCAAGAAGTGCCTCCACAAAGCACACTTAAGCTTACGGCGGTAAAACGGTCGTTAAGGGACGCGCATTTAGCTTACTGACCCGAACGGGCGCGTCGAGGCCGCAGAATCGCATGCACGATCAGCAGGACGTTAGCGCGCGGTGCCACTCCTAGGTGAATTGAATAGAGCGTCGGGCTTCGAACCCGGGGGTTGGGGATCGAGCTCGGAGCGGGCCAGCCTGCTAACATCTGTAATGGGTCAAAAGCGGACATCGGCGGCGTGGGCGCAACACTGCGTTGCAATTTCGGTCGGGATGAAGATTTGGCCTTTCCTAAGACTGGTCAGTGCATATCTCTCGCGCATGAGCATTCGCTGCCTCATTCGACTTCATCGTCCCATGCTGAACTCAATCGTTCGGCGGGAGGACCGCTACACGGCATTTTGCGATAACTGCGGGTTGGCGATCGAACGTTCGGAAGAAGGTCGCTGAACCGAGGCTCAGCCGTTGTTGTCACGTCGTGACCAGGCGGCCTGAAGGCCGCTCCTAGCTCAACGGGATAGAGCGTCGGGCTTCGAACCCGAAGGTTGGGGGTTCAAGTCCTTCGGAGCGGGCCACAGGCAATGTCCGCGACGGGTGGAAATCGGACATTAGGCTGATGTCGTTCGACTGCGAAGCGGACGCTCATTGGCGCTCTGAAGGCAGTAGGGGCCGGCAGAACGCGTTACCCCATTCCTCTTCCGTCGGAACATCCTTGTGGGTGATCTTTGGGACAGGAAGGCCTAGGTTGTTTGAGGTCAATGCCTCGTCCACGACCCCATTAATGCGCGCGTCCAGCGCGTCTTCCTCGCCGAAGGCCTGGCGCAGGAGTGGCCAATCTTCTGCTTCAAGCAATTCCGGATGATCAAGAGGCTGCAACCGCAGCCACACCGCGTATTCCTGTTTCATCAGGGCATCGATGTTGTCGTACACGTTTACCGCATTTCCAAACCGACGTCGTTCGGCGAGCGGCATGTGCGACAAGCTCGCGTCCGAGAGTGCAATATTCCACGCGCTACGATCACTTCCCCATTTGTAAGGAAGGCCGATGGGCCCTGAAAAACGGATGGGCCGATTTTCGTGGTGCAAGCGGAAAACGGTCTGAAGTTCGGCGAGACGACGCTGAATGCATGGCTCTTGAAATCTTCGGAACGCGATGACCTTGAGGTTGTCTTCAGCCATGGCCCTTAGGGCGCCCCGCTGCGCTGCAACATCCGTCTGCCACTGCAAGCTTTGGGCAAACTCTTGAGCGATCAGTGCCAAGATGACGCCGATGACCACCACCGCGACATCCGCAAGGAAGCCGCGCCATCCATTTGGCGGGTTAATCAACGGCCAGCGCATAAGACCCCCCTCCAAATCCTAAGCTGCTCATCGGTAATTTGAAACGAGTACTTAGGGGATGTCCGCAATGGGTGGAGAGCGGACTTTTTGCTTGGCCGCCGCGGGACTAATCACGGGCGGTCACTCACTCGAAGGGCAAAAAGAACCGTAGTCCAGCGCGGCCGACGATTGCCCAACGAACGCTCGCATCTGCCTTGATGTCGCCTGCAAGCTCAATTCGTACGGTCTGACCGATCGGGAGAGTTTCCGCGCACTCGACTTGGCACCCCTCGTTCGAAATGTTCGTGATAGTCACTGGCAGACGTTGTCCTTCAGCCAACGTGACGATAGCGGGGTATGAAGTTGTTTCGCGGCTGTCGCGGTCTATCCAGCCAGGTAAGCGATCCATCGCTGAGGCCCCCTGGGCCAAACGTGTAGCTGACCAGCTAAAGTCCGCAATGGGTCGAAAGCGGACGTTAGCCGTGACGCCGCCCAGTTTGCAGCCATCGCAATTATCTGTCGGGACAACGTCCGATAGTTTAAAGCAGGCTTCCAAATAACGCGAATTTCGGAGGGGGCATGTCATGATTGCCAAGCTCATCATCGCCAGCTTGCTTGCTGGAACTTCGACGGCGAGCGTCGGCCAGGATGCCGGGCGGTCTCCCGCCGACGGCTCGACCAACCAATGGCCGCTCATGCACCAGTGCACGCTCGCGGTAAGCAAATTGGCGATCAAGACTAAGGGCACGGGTGCCCAACGGAGCCCGGTCGGTGAGCAATGGGATAGCGCCGGCTGGAGCCGGATCGACCTCGATTTCGCCGGATCGCCTGACCACAGCCGCGGGCCGACGATCAGGGCGCGCGGGATAGTTGTTAAGAAACCTGAGGCAGCATCCGGTCGCACGGACGTAACAAACCAAAGTCCAATCGGGGTCGATTGCGTTACGTCGCCTGTAACCGGCGACGAGGTGGCGCAGAAGGCAACGATGTCATCGTTTGCTTTCATGTCCGCCGATAGCACGGGCATCGGCTGGTCCTGCAGTGTATTGGGCAGCGAGGAAAAGCCGGTGTTCCGCATCGCCCTGCTAGTGCCGGCAAAAGTCGAAACACCGCAGGACAAGGCCGTGAGCTGGAGCTGGGGCGAGAGGAACAGCCACGTGTCGATCGTCGCGCGCGGCGTCGAGCACAACGACAGCTGGCATGTCGCCTGTTCCTCGAAAGAACCCCGCAACACAAATTACGACCTCGCCGTGCTCAAGAAAGCGTAGCCGAAAGTGCGCAGGCAGGGCTTTCGGCATCTGGGCTAGTCCAGCGAGCAGCCTATGCCGAGACATGACCGGCTTCGGCGCGCCGCCCCTTTGGCCGAGCCTTCAACGAGCTTCATGTTGGCCCTAATGTCCGCTTTGGGTCGAAAACGGACATTAGGCAGTCTGAGCGTGATGAGTGGGTCCTGAGAGGTAAGAATTGTGGGAACACTAGCCAATACCTCAGACTCTCCCCTCCAAGGTACGGCAGCCTCCGTCTCCGCCAGCGGTGCAGGCCATCGAAATTGGAAGTGGTGCTGCTGAGCATGACGAGTGAGCCGCGCCTGGTGTGGGACGTCCAGGCCGACCTCGGCGAAGGGCCAGTGTGGGTAGAGCGCGACGCCGCTTTGTGGTTCACCGACATCAAGCGACAGAAGATTTATCGCTTCGATCCCGAGACGGGCGAACAGCGCGCGTGGGATGCGCCCGAGCAGGTCGGTTTCGTGCTGCCCGCCGCGAGCGGCGGCTTCATCGCGGGGCTGCAGAGCGGCCTCCATCACTTCGATCCGGCCAGCGGCGCGTTCAGCCTGATCGTCGAGGTCGACGCCGACCTGCCCGACAACCGGCTCAACGACGGGGTGGTCGATCCGAACGGCCGCATCTGGTTCGGCACGATGGACAATAAAGAACGCGCCAAAAACGGCGCTTTCTATTGCTTCGACCGCGGCGAGTTGAAGCGAACGCACTTGACCGGCATCAGCATTACCAACGGGCCGGCTGTGTCGCCCGACGGCGACGAGATCTACTGGGTCGATACGCTGGGCGGGACGATCTCCGCCTGCGACATCGGGGCCGACGGGGAGCTCGGCCCATCGCGGGAGATCATCCGCATCGCCCCGGCGGAAGGCCATCCCGACGGCCCGACGGTCGACGGCGAAGGCTGCATCTGGATCAGCCTCTATTCGGGCTGGGAAGCGCGGCGCTATTCGACTAGCGGCGCGCTGCTGGATCGGGTGCGTTTCCCGGTGTCCAACATCACCAAGATGGCGTTCGGCGGGGCCGACCTGCGAAGCGCGTTCGCGACCACCGCCCGGCACCTGCTCAAGCCCGAAGCGATTGCGCAGCAGCCGCAGGCCGGTGGGCTGTTCCGGTTCGAAGCCGACGTCGCGGGCGCGCCGTGTCCACTGGTGGCCTACTGACCGCCTCGTCAAAGGCGCAGAACCTGGACGATTTCCGCTGAAGGAATAGCGGGCGAATTCGCGAGCTGCCGGACGAGCGCGTCCGCCTGCGCTAGGGCCTTCTGCGCATGCGATTCCTGGATGTCGACGAGCGAGACTTCGCCGCCGGCGAAGCGGGCGCGGTGGAAGGTCTCGCGCAGATCACACGGCGGCAGCGGCGCCGCGAGACGCGCGGGCTCCCAGGCGAGCGCTTGTTCGACCGCGCGCCCCTGCATCGCGGCTAGCAAAGGCGCGAGCAGCAGCCGCGCAGTGACCAACGCCGAAGTCGGGTTACCCGGAAGTCCGAGTACCAGCGTTTCGCCAACGCGGCCGAACCAGGCCGGCTTTCCGGGCCGCATCGCGATTTTCGAGAAGAGCAGGTCGAGCCCGAGCGGTTCGAACATAGCCTTGGCGAAATCGCGCTCGCCGACCGACGCGCCGCCGATGACAATTACCAGGGTAGCGGAGGCGATGGCTTCCGCAGCCGCGGTTTCCAAGGCCGCGAGATCGTCGTGCACGCGGGTGCGGCTCACGACTTGCCCGCCCCATTGCCCGGCGAGCGCGGCGACGCCGAGGGAGGCGCTATCCGGCACTGCGAGCGCCGCCATGCGCGCTTCACCCGGCTCGACCAGCTCGTCGCCGCTGCTGAGCAAAGCGAGGCGAGGGCGGACGAAGACCTCGACCTCTGCGACGTCCGCACCGGCTGCAGCGATCAGCGCCGCCGGGCCGAGCAGGCTGCCGGCGGGCAGGACTTCGTCGCCGGCGCGGAAATCCTTGCCGCGCGGCCGCACCCAGGTCGCGGGGCCGGGGTCGCAATCGATGGTGGCGAGGTCGACCTCGCGACGCACCCGTTCCTGGATCACTACGCAGTCCGCGCCTTTCGGCAGCGGCGCGCCGGTGAAGATTCGGACGCAGGTGCCGGGCTTGACGGCTCCAGGCCAACCCTCGCCGGGTAAAGACTCCCCGATGACCCGCAAAGTGACGGGAAACGCAGACAAATCGGCTCCCCGCGCCGCATAGGCGTCCATCGCCGACACGTCGGCGCGTGGGGAATCGATTGCCGCGATCACGGGCGCCGCGAGCACTCGGCCGGCCGCTTCGCCGAGCGCAACTGCCGCGGTGCCGAGCGGCCGCGCCGCCGCGCGGATGATTTCAACCGCTTCGTCGAAGCTGATCATCGCGCTGCTGTTCGCTCCGCCCGACTTAACGTCAACTGCGCCGAAGCGCGCCGCGGCTGCGGCGGCTCGAACTTCCCGCTTCCCGGAACAGGCGTATCCTGTATGCGGGAAAGGTGGTGAGTGGCATGGGCTGGTGCATTGGTCGAACCGAGGCGATGG
>JBDTZJ010000137.1:0-4666 GCA_040005255.1 Sphingomicrobium sp. | reverse complement strand
CGGTCGATCAGGCGGCTGGTCAGCGTTTCCTTTTCGGTCGCGCCGCGCTCACGCTTGAAGAAGCCGCCGGGGATGCGGCCGGCCGCGGAGAATTTTTCCTGGTAGTGAACGGTCAGGGGAAAGAAGTCCTGGCCGGGCTTCACCGACTTGGCGGCGGTGACGGCGCACAGCACCACGGTTTCGCCGAGGGTCGCGATAACCGCGCCGTCGGCCTGGCGGGCAACGCGGCCCGTTTCGAGCTTCAGGGTTTTTCCGCCCCACTCGATTTCGACAGTTTTCGTATTGAACATGGTATTTCCTTCAGTCCCGGCGGCCGGATGCCGGCGGGGACAGCTAGGGCAGGCAAGCCGGCCTGCGAGCGGTGCGGGGCCTTGTGGTGCCCCTAAGGCCTACCGCCGAATTGCGGTTGGCCCCGATACGCAAAGGGCGCCGCGCGGGCGCCCTTGCCGTTATTTGCGAAGTCCGAGCCTGGCGATGAGACCGGTGTAGCGGTCTTCATCCTCGCGGCGGAGATAATCCAGCAGCGAGCGGCGCTTGTTGACCAGCATCAGGAGACCGCGCCGTGAGTGGTTGTCCTTGGCGTGGGTCTTGAAATGCTGGGTAAGGTTCTGGATGCGTTCGGTCAGGATCGCGACCTGGACTTCCGGCGAACCGGTGTCGCCCTTGCCTTGCGCATGTTCCTTGATGAGCGCTTCCTTGCGCTCGGCGGTAATCGACATCGGGTCACTCCTTATGTCTTAAAGGTTGAACCCCCTGACGACCCGAAGGCCGTCGGCCGAGGCTTCGACCAATGCGACCGGAACTGCGTCCGACGTCGCAAGGCTCAGCCCCGGCGGTGCGGGGACCCCGAACAGCATCTGACCATGACGGAGCAGACGGGCCTGATCGGGAGTGACGGGGAGGGCCGGGATGTCGTCCAGCGCCGCAACTAGCGGCAGTACCGTCCTCGTCAGTGCGCGCGCCTTAGCGGCTTCCTCCAGAAAGTCCAGCGAAATGGCATGGTCGAGGGAGAAGGGCCCGGCGCGGGTCCGCCTTAACATGGTGACGTGGCCGACCGTGTTCAACGCCCAGGCGATGTCACGGGCGAGGCTGCGGATGTAAGTGCCCTTGGACACGGTAGCCGAGAGGGTGACGCTGTCCGCGTCGGCCTGGACCAGACGGAGGTCCAGGATTGTGACGCGCCGTGCCTTCAGCTCCACCTCTTCACCCGCTCGCGCCCGCGCATAAGCCGCCTTGCCGCCGATCTTCAGCGCCGAGTATGCGGGCGGGACTTGCTCGATCTCGCCGGTGAAGCGCGGCAGGACCGCTTCGACCTGCTCGCGCGTCGGCCGGACGGCGCTCCTTGCGGTGACTTGGCCTTCGGCGTCGAGCGTATTGGTTTCCTCGCCGAAGCGGATGGTGAACTCGTACGCCTTGGTCGCGTCGAGCATCCGGCCGGCGAGCTTGGTCGCCTCGCCGAGAGCGATCGGAAGCACCCCGCTCGCCAGCGGGTCGAGCGTCCCGCCGTGACCGACCTTGGTCTTGGGCTCGCCGGCCTCGCGCAGGATGCGCTTGACCGCGCTCACCGCCGTGGTCGAGCCGAGACCGACCGGCTTATCGACGATGACCCAGCCGTGGAGCATCAGCTCCGCGGAAGGCCGAGCGAGAGCTGCCGCGCTTCGCCCTCGCGCAGCCGCTCGAAGAAGTGGCGGCGGCACAAAGCGACGTAGCGATCGTTGCCGCCAATCTCGGTTTGCGCGCCGGCCGCGACCGCATGGCCGTCGGCATCGACGCGCAGGTTCATCGTCGCCTTGCGACCGCATTCGCACACCGCCTTGAGCTCGATGAGCACATCGGCCAGTGCCAGCAACGCCGCCGATCCGGGAAAAAGCTTGGCCTGGAAATCGGTCCGGAGGCCATAGCAGAGCACGGGAATTCCGAGCCGGTCGGCGACCTCGCACAGCTGGAAGACGTGGCGCTGCGACAGGAATTGCGCCTCGTCGACCAGGATGCAGTCTAGCTTACGGCGCTTCAGCTCGTCGGCGATCGCGGTGAACAGGTTGATGTTCTCGTCAAAGCTGTTCGCCGGCGCCGACAAGGCAATGCGCGAGCCGATCGTGCCCGCCCCGTCGCGGTCGTCGAGCTGCGCGGTCCACAGCATCGTCTCCATGCCGCGCTCGCGATAATTGTAGTCGGCCTGGAGCAGGGTGGTCGATTTCCCCGCATTCATCGCCGCATAGTAGAAATAGAGCTTGGCCATTGGGCACCTGCTTAGCGGCCTCGCGTCGGGTCGCAACTCACGCTAATGTCGGGTGGCTGACGTGCATTGCCATCAGTCGCCGTCCAAGGAGAAACGACATGGCCTACAAACACTCGATTTTCGCGGTCACCATCATCGCCGCCGCTTCGCCGTTATGGGCATCGCAGCTGGAACCGGCCCAGCAGGAGGGCGCCCCGTCCGCACCGCCGACGGCGCGCTATTGCCTGCGGGTCGATCCGATCATCGGCAGCAGGATGGAGACCATCCGCTGCGAGACCCGCGCGGACTGGGCGGCGCTGGAAGTCGATGTCGACAAGGAATGGGCGACCTGGGGCGTCAGGGTCGTGACCGGCATGCCAGGGTACGGCGCCTAAACCGGCCACTCGTCCCTCAGGATGGCGAACAGGACGGTGTCGCGGACGTGGCCGGTCCAGGTGATGCGGTCGGCGCGCAGAACGCCTTCGCGCACGGCGCCGAGCTTCTTCATCGCGGCCTGACTACGGGCGTTGCGGCGGTCGACACGGAACTCGACGCGGCGAATACCGCAGTCGAAAGCGCGCGCGAGCATCATGTCCTTGACGCGGCGGTTGAAGCCGGTGCCGCGCAGGTGCGGGCGGTAATAGGTGCCGCCGATCTCCAGCACCTGGCGGGCGGGATCGATGCCGAGAAAAGAGGACATGCCGGCGAGCTCGTCGCCGTCAAACAGCACGAAAGTGCGGTTGTTGGGGTTCGATGTGTAGTGATTGATGCTGTCGTTGAAGCCGTTGGGGCCGAAATTGTTGGCGTAAATCTGCCAGATTTCACCGTCCTCGGCGCACGCGGCTTTGAGCGGCTCGTGGAACTCCTCGGAGAATAGCTCGGCGCGGCAGCCATCGCCGGTCATCGGCTCAGCGAGCCGGTCGAGGTCGATCATTCGCTCTTCAGGTCCTGTGCGATCTTGTCCGACCGCAGCAGCCGGTCGATGTGCGTGCCTTCGTCGAAGCTTTCGTCGGCGATGAACTTGAGCTTGGCCGCATATTTCAGACGCACGCGGCGGGCGACCTCCCGCTGCAAGTAGGCGGTGTTCTGGCGCAGCGCTTTCAGCACCGCTTCCTCGTCCTGGCCGAGCAGGGGTTTCACGAACACCGTCGCGTGGCGGAGGTCGGGCGACATGCGTACCTCGGTGATGCTGACGAGGTGCGATTGCAGCACTTCGTCATGCACGTCGCCGCGCTGGAGCAATTCGCTCAGGACGTGGCGCACCTGCTCGCCGACGCGGAGCAGGCGGACCGAGCGGCCTTCGGGGGTTTCGACGCGGCGCATGACGAGTGCCTACTCGTCACCCCAGCGCAGGCTGGGGTCCATGTCGATGCAAATCACAGACGGCATCACATTTCCCTGACATGGATGCCAGCCTTCGCTGGCATGACGGTTAGAGGGTCCTCGCCCTTTCCTCGACCTCAAACACCTCGAGGTTATCGCCTGGCTTGATGTCGTTGGTGTCGGCCAGCATCACGCCGCACTCGAGGCCCGAGGTGACTTCGGCAACGTCGTCCTTGAAGCGACGAAGCGAGCTGATCGTCGTCGCCGAGACGATGACGTCTTCGCGCGTCAGGCGGGCGTTGAGGCCCTTGCGGATGACGCCCTCGAGGACAAGCAGGCCGGCGGCCTTGTCCTTCTTGCCTGCGGGGAAGACTTCCTTGACCTCGGCGCGGCCGACGACCGTTTCGATGATCTCGGGACCGAGCTCGCCGGCCATCGCGCCCTTCACCCAGTCGGTGAGGTGGTAGATGACGTCGTAGTAGCGGAACTCGACCTTGTTGCGGTCCGCGACCTCGCGCGCCTTTGCGTTCGGACGGACATTGAAGCCGATGATCGGGGCGCCGCTGGCGCTGGCCAGCGTCACATCGCTCTCGGTGATCGCGCCGACGCCCGAGTGCAGGACGCGGACCTTGATCTCGTCGGTCGACAGGCGGTTGAGCGCGTGCACGATCGCTTCGACCGAGCCCTGCACGTCGGCCTTGACGACCAGCGGCAGCTCCTTGGTGGTCGAGGCGTGGCTCGCGAACATGTTCTCGAGGCTGACCGGCGCCGAGGTGGTGCGCTTGAGGTCGAGCACGCCCTGGCGATAGCTCGCGACCTCGCGGGCGCGCGCTTCGTTCTCGACGACCGTGAACGGATCGCCGGCCGAAGGCACTGCGGACAGGCCGAGGACCTCGACCGGCACGGACGGGCCGGCCTCCTTAACCTGCCGTCCGTGATCGTCGACCAAGGCGCGGACCTTGCCGCTGGAGGCACCCGCCACGAAGACGTCGCCGACACGCAGCGTGCCGCGTTCGACGAGCACGGTCGCGAGCGGGCCGCGGCCCTTGTCGAGCTTGGCCTCGATCACGGTGCCTTCGGCGGCGCGGTCGGGATTGGCCTTCAATTCGAGGATTTCGGCCTGGA
>JBDTZJ010000019.1:0-15896 GCA_040005255.1 Sphingomicrobium sp. | reverse complement strand
AGCGCCGGCAGGTGCTGCTGGTCCAGGTCGTCAAGGAAGAGCGCGGCAACAAGGGTGCGGCGCTAACCACCTATCTGTCGCTCGCCGGCCGCTATTGCGTGCTGATGCCAAACACCAGCCATGGCGGCGGGATTTCGCGCAAGATTTCGAACGGCGCCGACCGCAAGCGCCTGAAATCCATCATGTCGGACCTCAACCTCCCCCAGACAATGGGGCTGATCGTCCGCACCGCCGGCCTGTCGCGCACCAAGGTCGAGATCAAGCGCGACTTCGACTATCTCGCGCGGCTGTGGGACGAGATTCGCGAGCGGACCTTGTCGAGCACGGCGCCGGCGCTGATCTACCGCGACAGCGACCTCATCAAGCGCGCGATCCGCGACCTCTATCATCGCGAGATCGAGGAAGTGATCATCGAGGGCGAGGAAGGTTTCAAGGCGGCGCGCGGCTTCATGAAGCTGTTGATGCCGAGCCACGTGCGCCGGGTGAAGCTCCACAGCGAGACCACGCCTTTGTTCCAGCAGCAAGGAGTCGAAGACCAGCTCAGCGCCATGTATCAGCCGGTCGTCCAGCTGAAGTCAGGCGGCTATTTGGTGATCAACCCGACCGAGGCGCTGGTCTCGATCGACATCAACTCCGGCCGTTCGACGCGCGAGCACAATATCGAGCAGACCGCGTTCAACACCAATCTCGAGGCCGCGCAGGAGATCGCGCGGCAGCTTCGCCTGCGCGACATGGCCGGGCTGATCGTCATCGACTTTATCGACATGGAGCAGTCGAGCCACGTCCGTAAAGTCGAGAAGGCGATGAAGGAGGCGCTGAAGAACGACCGCGCCCGAATCCAGGTCGGCCGCATCTCGAGCTTCGGCCTGATGGAAATGAGCCGCCAGCGGCTGAGGACCGGCGTCCTCGAAGCATCGACCAAGCCGTGCCCGCATTGCGAAGGCACCGGCCTGATGCGCACCGCCGCCTCGGCGGGCCTCTCGGCGCTCCGCTTCCTCGAGGACGAGGCGGCGCGTGGGCGCGGTGAGCGCATCACGCTGCGCGCCGGCAAGGAAGCGGCGGTCTACGTGCTCAACAAGAAGCGGGCCGAGCTCGCCGACATCGAGCAGCGCTACGGCGTGATGATCGATGTCCAGATCGACGAGAGCTTGGAGGGCGCTCGCATGAACGTCGACAGCTCCGGCCCGCGGCCGGTCGCCGTACCGCGCGCCGAGACGCCGGTGATCATCGAAGAAGATGAGTTCGAAGAAGACGAAGCGATCGACGCCGACGACGAGGAAGACGAGGTCGAGGCGCGCGAGCCCCGCGAGCCGCGCGAGGCCGAATCCGAAGGCGACCAGCAGGGCCGCCGCCGGCGCCGCCGACGCCGTGGCGGGCGCGGACGCAGCCGCCGCGACGGCGCAGAGCCAGCGGAAGACGGTGAAGCGATCGCGCGCGATGCTGCCGAGCAGCCGGCAACCGATGACGAGCCTCCCGCCGAGGCGCGAGACGAGGAGCCACGCGAAGGCGGCAAGCGCCGTCGCCGCCGCCGCGGCCGCGGCGGCGCTTCTGCCGAACCAGCCCAAGCCGGGATCGAGCCGGACAGTTCGCCAATGGTCGAGCGGCCGGTCCAAGAGGAGCCGCCAATCGCCGAGACAGCGCCGGTCGAGGAGCCTCAGCCCAAGCGCCGCCGGTCGCGCAAGTCCGCCGCAGCGGAGCCCGAGATCGCGGTGCCCGAGCCTGCACCGTCCGACGCCCCGCCGGCCGAGACGGCCGAAGAGGAGCAAGCGGCACCCAAACCACGCCGCGGAAGGGGCAAAAAGGCTGCCACGGCTGATGCTGAGCCGAGCGCCGCGCCGGAGCCGACGTCTCCACCGCCCGCCAACAACGATACGGCCGAGGATGGCGCCAACGAGCCGCGGCGCTCCGGCTGGTGGCAGCGGACGTTCGGCTAAAGCGCGCGGAGAGCAGCTTTTCATCGCCGGTTCAGCGCCACAAATGCTAAGCGGGCAGCGATGAACTCGCCGCTCGCCCGTCTCGCGCGCATGCTGATGGTCGTGCTCATTCTGAGCATGGCCGCCGTTCGCCCGGCCTTCGCGCAACAGGGAGACTCGGGCCCTTCGGTGCTGCGCGACACGGAAACCGAGCGCCTGTTCAAGGAGATGTCGCGGCCGCTGGTCGCCGCCGCCGGGCTCGACCCCAACAGCGTCAACGTGGTGCTGCTCAACGATCCCGAGATCAACGCCTTCGTCGCCACCGGGCAAACGGTCTACGTCCAGTCGGGCCTCCTCCAGGCGGCCGAAAATGTGAACCAGCTCCAGGGCGTGGTGGCGCACGAGCTCGGCCACGTCGTCGCCGGCGATTCGATCCGCGCCGGACAGGGCGAGAAGCAGGCGACCGGGATCAGCATCCTCTCGCTGGTGCTCGGAGCCGCGGCCATCGCCGTCGGCGCCGGCGACGCCGGCATGGGCATCATGATGGCCGGACAGCGCGCTGCGCTCGGGGAGATGATGGCCTTTACCCGTGCGCAGGAAGCGACCGCGGACGCCTCGGCCGCGCGGTTCCTGTCGAAATCGGGGGTCAGCGGCAAGGGCCTGATCGACTTCTTCGGCAAGCTGCAGAACCAGGAATATCGCCTCGCCATCTACTCCAAGGATAGCTTCGACCGCGACCACCCCTTGTCGTCCGAACGTATCCAGGCGCTGGGCCAGACGCTGAGGACCGATCCCGCCTGGGCCAAGTTGCCGGACCAGGCGCTCGAGGCGCGCTTCCAGCGAGTGAAGGCCAAGCTTCTGGGCTATGTGGATCCCAAGCTGGCGGTCATCAAATATCCCGAGAGCAACCAGAGCGTGCCGGCGCATTACGCGCGGGCGTACGCCTATCATCTCGGCGGCTATCCCGACAAAGCCGAGGCCGAGGCCAACGCCTTGCTCGCGACCAACCCGGACGATCCCTATTTCCTCGAGCTCAAGGGTCAGATCCTGCTCGAGGACGGCAAGCCAGCCGACGCGATTGCGCCGCTGCGCGAGGCGGTTCGGCAGTCGGGCGAAGCGCCGATGATCGCCGCCATGCTCGGCCACGCGCTGGTCGCGACCGAGGACCCGAAGAACTTCACTGAGGCCAAGCAAATCCTGAAGGTCGCGGTGAACAAGGACAATCAGGATCCCTTTGCCTGGTACCAGCTCGGCATCATCTACGACCGCGAAGGCGACCCGGCCCGCGCCGCGCTGGCGACCGCGGAGCGCAGCAATCTCGAGAACCAGCCGAAGATGGCGCTGGCGAGCGCGCAGATGGCGATGAAGGGTATCCCGCCCAACACGCCGGACTATCTTCGCGCCCAGGACATCGCCATGGTGTCGCGCGCCGAGCTCGCGAAGAAAGACAAGAAATACCGCGATCCGAAAGAGCTGACCGAGTGAACGGAAACGAAGCGGCGTCAACGCCCGCGAAGCCAGGCTTGTTCGGCGCGGCTTTGGCCGGCGGTATCGTCGGCTCGGTCATGACCGCGGCGCTGCTGTTCTTCGCCGCGCCGGGCGTCCTCGGCAGCAAGATCGTCCGTGCCGGCCTGATCGCCGATCCGAGAATCCTCTCGGACACGGTCGATGCGCTGCGCGACGCCCAATATGCGCCGGTGCTTTCGGCCAATCGGGCGGCAATCGAAACGCCCTTCGCCAGCTCATGGAAGGGCGCAGCCAAGCCCGAGGTGACGCTGGTCGAATTCTTCGATTACGCCTGTCCTTATTGCAAGGCGAGCAACCCGGCGGTCGACCGGCTCCTCCAGGAGGACAAGGGCTTGCGCGTGGTCTACCGCGAGCTGCCGATCCTGGGGCCCGACAGCGTGGCCGCGGCCCGGCTGTCGCTCGAGGCCTCGAAGCTCGGCCGCTTCGCGACGTTCCACGATACCTTGTGGGCGACGGGCCGCCCGGCCCCGGACTCCAATGCGAAGGCTGCACAGGCTGCTGGCCTGGCGCCCCAGCCCGCTCCCGATCCGGCAATCGAAGCCGAGCTCAACAGCAACATGAGGCTCGCGGGGCAACTGGGCGCGACCGGCACGCCGCTATTCGTGATCGGCGACCGGGTGATGAACGGCGCGGTCGGCTACGACATGCTCAAGGACGCAATCGCCAAGGCTCGCGCCAAGGCCTGAGCCCTCAGAAAATCGTGGCGAAGAACAACACCGTCGCTACTGCCATGATCGCGGTTGCGAGCCAGCCGACGACCGTGAGCGTCGGCGAAAGCGTGAGCTTCCCCATCGCTCGCGGGTTGCGGACGATCAGCATCATGATCGCCATTAGCGGCACGGCGAGAATGCCGTTGATGACCGCAGTCCAGTAAAGCGCCTTTACCGGGTTAATGCCGATCGAATTGAGCGATGCCCCGGCGAACGTCGTTGCGACGATCACTGCATAGAAGAGGCGCGCTTTCCGCGGCTTGGCATCGAGGCTGCCCGAGAGCCCGAACAATTCGGTGACGGCATAGGCGGCCGAGCCCGCCAGGACCGGGACCGCAAGCAGGCCCGTGCCGATGATCCCGGCGGCAAACAGCAGCGATGCGAATTTCCCGGCCAACGGGCGCAATGCCTCGGCGGCCTGCGCCGAGGATTCAATCTCGGTGATCCCGTGGGCATTGAGAGTCGCGGCGGTCGCGAAGACGATGGCCACCGAGATGATCGTGCTGAACGCCATCCCGATCAGCGTATCGTTACGGATCTCCTTGAGCTCGTGCCCGGCGTTGCGCGGCGTGACGCAAAGCGGCTTCACATGGCGCCGGTGCTGCTCCTCGATCTCTTGCGACGCCTGCCAGAAGAACAAATAGGGGCTGATCGTCGTCCCGAGGATGGCCACGAATCCAGTGGCATAAGCGGCGGTCCACTGGAACTCGGGGACGACGAGGGCCCTCAGCGCGCGGCTCCACGGCACGCCGGCAACGGCCACGACGCCGACATAAGCGAACAGCGACAGGCTGATCCATTTGAGCACCGACGAATAGGTCCGATAGGTGAGGAACACCTCCAACAGCACGCAGACGAGGCCAAACAACAACGTGTACAGCCCCATGTTGCCGCCGATCAGCATGTGCAAGGAGTCACCCATCGCACTGAGGTCGGCGCCCAGGTTGATGACGTTCGCGACGAGCAGCAGCATCACGGCAGACCAGAGCAGCGGTCGCGGATAGTGGCGCCGGAGGTTGCGCGCGATCCCGGCGCCGGTCACCCGGCCGATCTCCGCCGCCACGATCTGGATGACGGCGAGCAGTGGGAAGCTCAGCGTGAAGGTCCAGGAGAGAGCGTAGCCGAACTGCGCGCCGATCTGGCTGTGCGTGCCGATGCCGCTTGGGTCGTCGTCGGCGGCGCCGGTCACGAGGCCGGGACCGAGCTTCGCTAGAAACGACTTGCGGCGCCGTTCAGTCACTTGAAGTCTCCCGCAGGTCGTTACGGCCGTTTAGCTATCCTGTTTGCGCGCTCCCTTGAAGCCCTGAGCCACGACGTACCATTCGCTCGAATCCTTGCGGCTGGCCGGCGGCTTGGCGTGCTTGACGGTCGCGAAGTTGCACTTGAGCTCGGCCACCAACGCATGGTCGGCGCCGCCGGCGAGGACCTTGGCGACAAACGCGCCGCCCGGCCGCAGCATTTCGCGCGCGAACTCGAGGGCTGCTTCGACCAGGCCCATGGTGCGCAAATGGTCGGTCTGCGGGTGCCCGACGGTGTTTGCGGCCATGTCGGAGAGGACGACGTCCGCCGGGCCGCCCAGCGCCTCTCTCAGCCGCTCGGGCGCGGGCTCGTCCATGAAGTCCATGTGAAGGATGGCGACTCCGTCGATCGGGTCGGTGGGGAGCAGGTCGATGCCAACGATCTTTGCCTGCGGCACCTTGCGGCGAACGACCTGGCTCCATCCGCCCGGCGCGATGCCGAGATCGATCACCGCCTTAGCGCCCTTCAGGAATCCGAAGCGTTCGTCGAGTTCGATCAGTTTATAGGCGGCGCGGCTGCGGTAATTCTCGGCCCTGGCACGCTTGACGTAGGGGTCGTTGAGCTGCCGTTCGAGCCACCGCGTTGACGAGACCTTGCGACCCTTGGCGGTCTTCAGTCGCTTCACAATTGCCAGCCGTCGCGTGCCATCAGCGAGCGCAATATACCCTCGCGGATGCCGCGGTCGGCGACGCCGAGGTTTTGGGCGGGCCAAATTTCGATGATCGCTTCCAGGATCGCGCAGCCCGCCACCACGAGGTCGGCGCGCTCATTGCCTATGCACGGCAGTGCCGAGCGTTCATCATAGTCCATGCCGGCGATCATCGCGCTGATCTTCTGCATCGCGCCGATCGGCACGTGCAGGCCGTCGACCGCGCGCCGGTCATAGGCCGGAAGCGCGAGGTGGACGCTGGCCAGCGTGGTCACCGTCCCGCTGGTGCCGAGCAGCCGGATGCCCTGCGGGTTCTCGGGCAGCATCGCGGTGAAATTGGCAAATGCCCGGCGCGCCCGCTCGCGCATGCGCCCATAAGCTTTCAGCCGGTCCGGGCCTTCGAGCGCTTCCTTGCCCTCGCTTTCGGTCAAGGAGACGACGCCCCAGGGCGCGCTCCACCAGGCGCGGATGCGCGGCGTCCCCTCATCCTGGTCGATCAGCACCAGCTCGGTCGAACCGCCGCCGATGTCGAAGATCAGCGCCGGGCCGTCGCCAGGCTCGAGTAATTTGTGGCAGCCGAGCACGGCGAGCCGCGCCTCTTCGTGGGGCTCGATGATATCGAGCGCGATCCCCGTCTCGATCCGCACCCGCTCGGCGAACTCGCGCCCGTTCTTGGCGCGGCGGCAAGCTTCGGTCGCGACCGATCGCGCCAGCGAGACGTTCCGGCGCCTGAGTTTCTCGCCGCAAACAGCCAGCGCCGCGACGGCGCGGTCCATCGCGTCCTGCGACAATTCATTCGAGCGCGACAAGCCTTCGCCGAGGCGGACGATGCGCGAGAACGCGTCGATCACGGTGAAGCCGCCTTCGCTCGGCCGGGCAATCAGCAAGCGGCAATTGTTGGTGCCAAGGTCAATCGCGCCATAGGTGTGGCGCTGGCGCTCCCGCCGCGGCGAAAACCCTTCATTCGACGGCCCGCCCTGCTCGCGATACCCGTGCTGCAGAGCCGGCGCACTGGCGACGCCCTGCGCCATAAACACGCCCGTTCCTGTCCTGCACCGCCCAATGCGGGCGGCTGACTTGGTTCCAGTTTAATCACAAGTTGATAGGATAGGGCAAGTGGGCGCCCCTTCTCGCCGTTGACACGGGCGGGGCCATTTCCCTATCCCGCCGGCTCCCAAGTTGCCCCGTCGTCTAATGGTAAGACTACGGACTCTGACTCCGTCAATCGAGGTTCGAATCCTCGCGGGGCATCCATATGCGCCCTCAGCGCTTCGATAGCGTTCGCGCCACCGCATCGCGCCAGCCGGCGATCAGGCAGTCGCGCCGCTCGGTAGGCATGGCGGGCGCAAAACCGTCGCGTTGCTGCCACGTCCGTTCAAGCGCCGGCAAATCCTCCCATACGCCCGTTGCAAGCCCGGCCAGGAAGGCTGCGCCGAGCGCCGTCGTCTCGAGATTCTGCGGCCGCTCGACCGGCATCTGCAGGATGTCAGCGAGGAACTGGCCGAGCCAGGCATTGGCAGCCATTCCGCCGTCGATGCGCACCGCCTCGATCGGCGAGCCGATATCCTTGGTCATGGCCTCGATCAGGTCGAGCGTCTGAAAGGCGACGGCCTCGAGTGCGGCCCGGGCGAGATGCGCGCCGGTCGCGCCGAGCGTCAGGCCGAAGATTGCGCCGCGGGCGTCGGAATCCCAGTGCGGTGCGCCGAGCCCGACGAACGCCGGGACCATGATCACGCCGTGGCTGTCGGACACCTGCGTCGCCATGCTGTCGGTCTCCGCGGCGTCGGCGATGACGCCGAGCCCGTCGCGCAACCATTTGACCGCCGCTCCAGCGACGAAGATCGAGCCTTCAAGTGCATAGGTGGTCTTGCCGGCGAGCCGGTAGGCAGGCGTCGTCAGCAGCCGATGCCGCGACGCGACCGGCTCCGCGCCGGTGTTGACGAGCATGAAGCAGCCGGTGCCGTAGGTCGACTTGATCATGCCCTCGTGGAAGCAGGCCTGGCCGAACAGCGCGGCCTGCTGGTCGCCGGCCATGCCGGCGATCGGCAGCTCGGCGTCGAGCAAGCCAGGCGCGGTGGTGCCGAACGGGAAGCTGTTGTCGCGGACCTCTGGAAGAAGGGGCTGGGGCACTCGAAACAGGCGGCACAGCTCAGCGTCCCATGTCCCGCGGCGGATATCGAACAGCGAGGTCCGGCTGGCGTTGGTCGCGTCGGTGGCGTGGACCGCCCCGGCGGTCAGTCGCCACAGCAGGAAACAGTCGATCGTGCCGCAGGCCAACTCTCCGCGCTCCGCGCGCTTGCGAGCTCCGGGCACATGGTCGAGGATCCAGGCGAGCTTGGTGCCGGAGAAATAGGGGTCGAGCAGCAGTCCGGCCGTCGACTGGACCATCGGCTCGGCGCCATCGGCCTTGAGCCGCACGCACTCGTCGGCGGTCCGCCGATCCTGCCACACGATCGCGCGGTGGACCGGCTCGCCGGTGCCGCGGTCCCAGACGACGATCGTTTCGCGCTGGTTGGTGATGCCGATGCCGGCCACCCGCAGCGGGTCGACCGATCCAAGCGCCTCGCGGACGACCGCAATCGTGTCCTGCCAGATCTGCTCCGGGTCGTGCTCGACCCAGCCGCGCGCGGGATAATGTTGCTCAAGCTCGCGCTGGGACATTGAGATCGCTCGCGCATTGGCATCGAACAATATGGCGCGCGTCGAGGTCGTGCCCTGATCGATCGCCAGCACATGGTCGGCTCGCCCCACGGTCCGACCATAAGGGCGCCCGACGCGCGCTGGAAGTGGGTCGCCGCTTGTCGCGGCGTCGCGCAAGTTGCATCCTGCAACGCGTGGCCCGGCCCCTCACGATCATCGGCAGCTTCGTCAGCCCCTATGTCCGCAAGGTGCTGGCGTGCATCAACCTCAAGGGCTTGAGCTACGAGGTCGATCCGATCACGCCCTTCTTCGGCAGCGACGAGTTCGAGGGTCTAAGCCCGCTGCGGCGCATTCCGGTGCTGATCGACGGTGAGCTGTCGGTCAGCGATTCCACCGTGATCTGCGAATATCTCGACGAGGCTTATCCGGGGCACCCGCTCCTGCCGCCCAACGCAAAGGACCGGGCCCGCGCGCGGTGGTTCGAGGAATATGCCGACACCCGGTTGGGCGACCTCTTCATCTGGGGCCTGTTCTACCAGAAGATCGTCCACCCCTTGGTGTGGGGCGAGCCAGGCGACCAGGCGCGGATCGACAAGACGCTCAGCCAGGACGCACCGGCCGCACTCGATTATCTCGAGCGCGAGCTGCCCGCGGACGGCTTCCTGTTCGGCGAGATCGGGCTCGCCGACATCGCGGTCGCGAGCTTCTTCCGCAATGCGGCTTATGCCGGCTTCGAGCCGGACGCGGCGCGTTGGCCGCGCACGGCGGGGTTCGTCGAGCGGGCCCTCGCCCACCCCTGCATCGACGATTTGCTGCGGTTCGAGGACGTCCAGCGCAACGCCGCGATCAAGGGCCGGCGACAGGCGCTGCTCGATGCCGGCGCGCCGCTGACCACCGAAAGCCTCGGCATGCGCGAGCCGCGCAGAGGCTATATGCGCCTTTAATGCTGGTGGCCGGAGATCCAATGCTCCAGCCGCGTCCTTAGCGACCGCTTCGACGGGATGAACCCCGGTTCCGGCACCGCCGGAGACTCGGCGGGTTCGTACAATGTCAGGTTCTCGGGCATCTTGGGCCGGTGCGCTTCACGGCCGCGCAACAGGTCTTCGGCGGCCGCCAGCGACCGGTGCACGTCCTCGGCGGTGAACGGCTTCATCAGGCAGCCGATGGCGAGGTCGGGCATCGGGAAGCGCGGCGCCTTGCCGCTGACGAACAGGCACGGGACATCGAGGTCGTTGAGCCGCACCGCTACAGAGAAGCCCGTGGTGCCATGCGCGAGGTGGAGGTCGAGCAGCACCAGGTCGGGCTCGTGCGCCTCCGCCGCAGCGATGGCGCTTTCGGCATCATTGGCGATGGCCATGACGCGATAGCGGGGATTGTCCTCGACGAGATATTTCATCGTCACCGCCAGCTGGCTGTCGTCTTCGACGATCAGGATCTTCAGCACCGGCCGGTTCTCCCCACAGGTTCGGACGAAATTCCTCCCGGAAAATCCGTCACTTGATGCTCGCACGGGAAGGATTCGCCTGCGTATCCCTCGTGAACGCCATTATCGCCGAGACGGGTTGCCGCCGAGCCAGGACGAAAAAGGCGCCCCGGACGTTGCCGCCCAGGACGCCTTCACCCCTCCAGGTTCGTTCGTTCGTATCAGGCGCGATAGAAGATGTGTGCGCCGATCTTCTCGACCTTGCTCAGCCGGTGGCCCCACGAGGGCGCCACATAAGTCGCATGGTACCACAGCACGTCGGTATCGACGCTGGGCACGATGTTGGCAGCCGCGAGCTGGGCAATGGCCTCAGCCCTTTGCCACGCGGTCGAGGCCGTATCCGCATAAGGAAACTGGCCGTTGCGGACGAAAGAGAATTGCCACGGCTGCTTGACGACACTGCACCAGTCGGGTGGATATTTGCCGGAAGCGGCGCGGTTCATGACCACGCGGGCAACCGCAAGCTGACCCTCGACGCTCTCGCCGCGCGCCTCGAAATAGACCGCGGTCGCGAGGCAGCTGGTCTGCTCGTCGAGCGCCGCATTGGTCGCATACTTTTGGACCAGGGCATCGAGCCCCCAGCCGCCCTTGAAAAGCCACGCGGCCTCGGTCGCCACGGTGGCCGGAATCTTGACGGTGACCGACGGCGCCGATGGGGCCTGAGTTACGACGGCCTGTGTCACGACAGCGTTCGCCGTCGCCACGACCGCCGGCTGCACCTGCGCAGCGGCGCCGACGACGACGTCCTGCGCGCTGGCGCTGGAGGTGATCGCCAGCATGAAAAAGCCGATGACCGCGGACGCGGTGCGTCCGCCGAGAAGTTTTACCAAAATGTTCTTGCCTATGTTGGCGGGTGAACCCGCTGGAGGCGCCCTATTGAGCGCTCTTGAACTCCAGCGGGGGATCGCCCGTCTTGCCCAGAGCCAGGCGTTTCAAATCGCCTTCGGCTCGTTCGCTCCCATTCGCTGATACCCAGATATGGTACCGCGCCGCGGAGTCCAAGCGTATGGCGGTGAGTTGTGCGACTCGCGGGATGGAATCCGGAACTCTTTCTAATTATTCAGTTTTCTGGAGTTTTCCACAGCCATTCACCGCCGCTTTCACTCGGCTCGTCGGCACGCTAACGAATCCGTCCCGGAGGGAGACATTGCGAGTGGCTTACTGGCTGATGAAATCGGAGCCCGACAGCTACGGCTGGACCAATTTGGTGCGCGATCGTGCCACCGAATGGGACGGCGTTAGGAACAATGCCGCGCGGCTGCACCTCAAGGCCATGAAGGCGGGCGACGAGGCGTTCTTCTACCACAGCATGTCCGACAAAGCGGTGGTCGGGATCATGCGCGTGACCCGCGGCCCGCAGGCCGACCCCAAGGACGCCGACTGGGTCTCGGTCCGCGTCGAGCCGGTGCGTCCGCTCGAGCGGCCGGTGACGCTGGCCGAGATCAAGGCCGAGCCCAGCCTCGCCCACATGGAGCTGATCCGCCAGTCGCGGCTGTCGGTGGCGCCGGTTCGCGAGGAAGAGTGGAAGACCGTGCTGAAAATGGCCGGCCGATGAAGCAAGCGGACCAGGTCGAGATCCGGGCGCGGATCGTGATCGAGAATCCGGTCGCGGGCGTGCTGCACAGCCTGCAGTCGAAGGACGGGCATCCGCTCGATCCCCAGCGCTCGGCGAAGGGCGAGCCGCTGGCGTTCGATTTCCCGCTGCGGATCGGCCCCGGGCCGAAATTCTTCGGCGACCAGGTGCGGCGCGAAGGGCCGGAGCGGCGGTTCGTCTATATCCGGGTCGGTCAGTCCGCCGGCGACCGCGCGTCGCCCTGGTCGCGGCGGATGAAGATCGACATTCATGACGTGGGCCGGGATTTGCTCGACCGGGCGATGACGGGCGACGGCGTGCTGCAGATCACGGTCGACGGCACGGGCAAGGACGGCACCCCCGCCTGCGCCACGGTGCGGGCGACCGACCGGCGAGTGGTCTGACGCGCCAAGATGCTGGTGATGGCGGACGAGCCCGGCTGAGGCGCGAAGTTGACAAACTTGACACCAACAGCCGGCCGGCAACAAGTTCACCCCTCACCCAACCCTCTCCCAAGGGGCGAGGGGGAGTAGGCCCCTCCACCATTGAATCTTCGTTCAATGGTCCCCCTCCCCTGCAAATGCAGGGGCGGATGCTCAGGCCGCCTCAAGCTTCCTCGACGCACGCTTCCTTTCATGCGGATCCAAAAACCGCTTGCGTATCCGAATCGCCTTGGGCGTGACTTCGACCAGCTCGTCGTCCTGGATGTAAGCGATCGCCTGCTCGAGGCTCATGCGGCGCGGCGGGGTGAGGCGGATGCCTTCGTCCTTGGGGCCGGAGGCGCGGAAGTTGGTGAGCTGCTTGGACTTGAGCGGATTGACCTCGAGGTCCTGGACCTTGGCATTCTCGCCGACGACCATGCCTTCGTAGAGCATCTCGCCGGGCGAGACGAACAGGACGCCGCGGTCTTCGAGCATGTTCAGGGCGTAAGCGACCGCCGGGCCCTGCTCCATCGAGATGAGGACGCCGTTCTGGCGGCCCTGGATCGGGCCCTTGTAGGGGCCGTAGCGCTCGAACAGGCGGTTCATGATGCCGGTGCCGCGGGTGTCGGACAGGAACTCGCCGTGATAACCGATGAGGCCGCGGCTTGGGGCGCTGAAGGTCAGGCGGGTCTTGCCGCCGCCCGACGGGCGCATGTCGGTCATCTCGGCCTTGCGCAGCGCCATCGCGTCGATGACCGTGCCGGAGAATTCATCGTCGACGTCGACGACCACCGTCTCGTACGGCTCCTCGCGACCCGAAGGGCCGTCGCGGAAGAGGACGCGCGGGCGGCTGATGCCGAGCTCGAAGCCCTCGCGGCGCAGCGTCTCGATCAGCACGCCGAGCTGGAGCTCGCCGCGGCCGGCGACCTCGAAGCTGTCGTTGTCCGGCGCGGTGGTGACGCGGATCGCGACATTGCCCTCGGCCTCGCGCTCGAGCCGCTCGCGGATGACGCGGCTCTGCACCTTGTCGCCGTCGCGGCCGGCAAACGGGCTGTCGTTGACCGAGAAGCTCATCGCCAGGGTCGGCGGGTCGATCGGCCGCGCGTGCAGCGGCGCGGAGACCGACGGGTCGGCGAAGGTGTTGGAGACGGTCGCCTTGATCAGCCCGGCGATGGCGACGATCTCGCCGGCCTCGGCGCTGTCGACTGCGACCCGTTCGAGGCCGCGGAAGGCGAAGACCTTGGTCGCGCGGCCTTCCTCGACGAGATTGCCGTTCACGTCCAAGGCCTTGATCGGCATGTTGGTGGTCAGCTTGCCGCTGTCGATCCGGCCGGTGAGGATCCGCCCGAGGAACGGGTCGCGGTCGAGCAGGGTGGCGAGCATCCGGAACGGGCCGGCGTCGACCCGCGGCGGCGGAACGTGGCTGACGATCGTCTCGAACAAGGGCGTGAGATCGCCCGAACGGACGTCATCCGTCGTCCCGGCATAACCCGCGCGGCCGCTGGCGTAGAGCGTCGGGAAGTCGAGCTGCTCGTCGCTGGCCTCGAGGTTGAGGAACAGCTCGAAGATTTCGTCGAGCACTTCGGCGGGACGCGCGTCCGGGCGGTCGATCTTGTTGACGACGACGATCGGGCGGAGGCCAAGGGCGAGCGCCTTGCCGGTGACGAACTTGGTCTGCGGCATCGGCCCCTCGGCCGCGTCGACGAGCAGGATCACCCCGTCGACCATCGACAGGATGCGCTCGACCTCGGCGCCGAAGTCGGCGTGGCCGGGCGTGTCGACGATGTTGATATGCGTCGTCCCCCCTTGGCCGTGCCACTCCACAGACGTGCACTTGGCGAGGATGGTGATCCCGCGCTCTTTCTCGAGGTCGTTCGAATCCATCGCCCGCTCCTCTACCCGCTGGTTGTCGCGGAACGTGCCCGACTGGCGGAAGAGCTGGTCGACAAGCGTGGTCTTGCCGTGATCGACGTGGGCGATGATCGCCACGTTGCGCAGGTTCATTGGAGGATTTTCCGGAAAAAGTTGTGGTGATTACATAGGGAAATGCGGTCGATGTTGCAATGCAGCATGGCAAGGCAGCCGCCAGGGAGGGCTGGGAAACCCGCCGCCGCAACGCCAAGGGCTAGTTGCTACATACCCCGTTCGAGAATTTCGATGGCGCGTTCCAGCGCGCGCAGCTCACTGTGCGCCATGCGGTCGAGCTTGGCCTTCAGCGCCGCGCCGCCGGCGATGCGTTGGTCGAGCCGCTCGCGGCCGGCGCCGGTCAGGCGAAGGGCGAGTCGGCGGCGGTTGTTGGGATCCTGCGTCCGCTCGACCAGGCCCGCGCGGACCAGCGCGTCGACCGACCGGCTGACGGCGGGAGCGCCGCGGCCGAGACCCTTGGCGACGTCGCTCAAGGTCGCAGGCTCGTTGCCGGCGATCGCGTTGAGCAGCTTGCGCCGCGCACGTTCGGTGCGCTCCACCGGTCCTTCCGCGACCCATTGATGGGCGACTGCGGTGAACCGCGCGGCGAGTGCCTCTGGTGTCGACCCCCCAATCATCGATTGCAGACTAGCAAATGTTTCGCTCAGCGCAATATTGTAGTTTGCTGCAATCGTAAGCGCGACTTGCGTTCTGCCGGTGCCCTCGCAATTACGACCAATGACCTCCCGCCCACGCCTTCCCCGCAACGTCTGGGTCCTCGGCTTCGTCAGCCTGCTCATGGACCTGTCGAGCGAGATTTATCACGCGCTGCTCCCGGCCTTCATCACGATAGTGCTGGGGCTACCCGCGACCGCGCTCGGCGCAATCGACGGGCTCGCTGAAGCGACGGCGAGCTTCGCCAAGCTCTTCTCCGGCCGCCTTTCCGACCGCAGCCTCAAGCGCAAGCCGTGGGTGATGGCGGGCTACGGCCTTGCGGCGCTGTCCAAGCCATTGTTCCCGCTCGCGACCAGCGCTCCGGCATTGATGGTTGCGCGATTTGCCGACCGCATCGGCAAGGGCATACGCGGCAGCCCACGCGACGCGATGATCGCCGACGAAACCCCGCCCGAGATCCGCGGCCGCGCCTTCGGCCTGAGGCAGGCGCTGGACACTGTTGGTGCGCTGCTTGCGCCGTTGGCCGCGATCGCGCTGATGGCTTGGCTGGCGAGCGACATTCGCGCCGTGTTCTGGTTCGCAATTATCCCGGCCGGACTATCCTTCCTGCTGGCGTGGGCGGCGCTGCGCGAGCCGGAGCAGCATTTGGCCCCGCTCAAGAAGTCGCCTTTCTTCGCCGGCTTCCGGCAGCTCGACAAAGAGACGAAGCGGCTGCTGCAGGTCGGCTTTCTGTTCAGTCTCGCCCGCTTCTCGGAAGGGTTCCTGATCCTGAAAGGGATCGACATCGGGCTCAGCGCCGCGATGTCGCCACTGACGCTGGCGATCTTTAACCTTGCCTACGTCGCGCTCGCCTACCCTGCCGGGGCATTGAGCGACCGGATGAGCCCGCGCTCGATCCTGATGGCCGGCATGGCCGTGTTGATCGCCGGAAACCTCGTGCTGGCCGAAACAAGCGGCTTCCTGGGCCTCGCCATCGGCACAACCTTATGGGGCGCGCACATGGCGCTGACGCAGGGCATCTTCGCACGGATGATCGCGGACAGCGCGCCGGAGCCGCTGCGCGCGACCAGCTTCGGCGCGTTCTGGTTCGTTACCGGGAT
>JBDTZJ010000136.1:0-4700 GCA_040005255.1 Sphingomicrobium sp. | reverse complement strand
ATGCCGCCAGCGTTCGTTCTGAGCCAGAATCAAACTCTCAAGTTGATGTACGATCGAACCCCCGCTGGAATAAGCGAGAGCAAGACCGGCATCTCCGGGAGCCGTTCCTGCACAAAAATCACAATCTGGTGTGTTTGCGTTTTTGAGACATATGAGCTCCTCGCCGAAGCCGAAGCTCCAGCGCGGATCCATAAGGAACGGCATAAATTTGACCGATCCGCCGATACCCAGAGGCTATCGGTGACCGGGCCGCCGCCCACATGTCCCTTCATCTAAACCGACAATGTCAAAGAGCCGACGCGCTTCCTCCCCCGGTTCGATTGTTCCGGGCATCGGCTAGACCGACCAAGAAGAGGCACGAAACGAACGCGAGACCTCATAGCGAGGCCGCGTCCGTTGCTGTGGAGCGCCCTATATGTGTGGCGCCCAATGCCGTCAACCGGATATTTTGCAATAGTGTTGCAGACCGGTTTCCGACGGCTCAGGGATCGTAAGCCCCCCTTGCTGTTCCTAAGATAGCGCCCAGACGCCGGCCTTCAAGGGTAGTAAATCGTTGTTTTGGAAAGTTTTTGAAGGAAAGGTTCAGGCGCTCTGGATATAGGCGCGCATCGCCTCGGCTTCGGCCTCGATCCGTTCCATGCGGTGCTTCACCAGGTCGCCGATCGACACGATCCCGCGAATTTCGCCGCCCTCGACCACCGGCAAGTGGCGAATCCGGCGCTGGGTCATCAGCGCCAGCGCCGCGAGCACCTCGGTGTCGGGAGGCGCGGTGATCGCCGGCGAGCTCATCACCCGCGAGACCGGCCAGTCGAGCATCTCGGGGCCATGATCGCGAAGCCGATAAATCACGTCGCGCTCGGAGACGATGCCGGCAATGCGGCCGTCCTCGACCACCGGCAGCGCGCCGATCCGTTTCTCGCCGAGCCGGCGAACGGCGTCGAACACACTCGTGTCGCCAGTGACGGTCTCGACCGTCGCGCCCTTATCGCGAAGTACCGAAGCGATGGTCATGGCTCTCCCTTCCAAAGACTCGAGCCGAGGTCCGCTTGATAGTCCCACTTCGTAACGCCAAAGGGAAGGCCATGCCCCAAGGCACGCCTCGCCCCGACCCCGCGCCGAGCCCGCGCCACTCGACCATGCACCGCTTCTGGCGGATCTTCCGGCTGCTCGCTCTGCTGTCGGTCGTCATGGCCGCGATTGCAGTGGTGCTGGTCACGCGCGGGACCGGCGAAGTCCACGCCAGCCTCATCATCGCCACCGCGCTCGGCATCGGCCTCACCGTGCTGCTCGGCACGGGGCTGATGGCGCTGATGTTCGTCAGCTCGTCGAGCGGGCATGACGAGGCCGCGGGCGGGACTCATGAAGAGGACAATGAATGACCGATCTCGAGCGCACACCGGTCCTGCGGGTGGTTCCCGGCCCGAGCGACATCAACGCCAACGGCCATATCTTTGGCGGCTGGGTGCTGAGCCAGATGGACATCGCCGCCGGAATCGTCGCCTCACGGCGGGCGCGCGGTCCGGTCGCGACGGTGGCGATCGAGGCAATGAAATTCCTTGCGCCGATCCATTTGCGCGACGTGATCTCGGTCTATGCCAATGTGGAGCATGTTGGGCGCACGTCGATGGCAGTCAGAATCGAAATCGTCGCGCAGCGCGACCTCGGAGCGACCGAGGTCAAGGTGACCGAAGGGGTATTCACCTTCGTCGCGCTCGACTCGAACCACCGGCCCAGGGCGGTCGATTCCGAGGTTTAGAACTTGGCGATGCCGCTCAACACGAATCGGCGCTTGTAGGGCCAGACGGAAGGCCCGTCGGTGTCCCAGTAGCGCGCATCCACCGTGAAATGCTTTGACGGATTCCAGCCGATACCGGCGTTCCACGCGGTGTAATCGATGGCCAGCACGCGTTGCCTGCGTCCGATGCCGGCGCTCGCGGTCACGGTCTTGGAGATTTTGTAGGAGGCGCCCCCTTCGACGTAGATCGACTCCTTGGATGAACCGAGCTCATCGGGCGTGTAGATGATCGACAGGGTTGGAGTGACGCGGCCGATCGGCCGCGCAAATCGAGGCCGCGAATTCGGGAGCCCTTGCATCCGTTCCGGGCTTGGCGTCGATCGCCTGGCGAAGAGTCGCGCTGGCGGCAATGTTGAAGCCGGCCCACTTGGTCCGCACCCCGACCACGGCTCCGGCCTCCCCGTCCCACGTCGGTGCCGTCACATTCTTGGCGTAGGTCGCGACGTAGAAATGGCCGAAGTCGAGCTCGGCGCGGCCGACGACCTGCGCATGGCGCGTCTGGGCGATGCCTTTCGTGTTCCCGCTGCTGAAGACCGAGACCTGCAGGACTGGGACGACTGGGGTTAAGGCGGCGATAGCGGGACTCCTTCCGGTACCCGCAGGGATTACATAGCCGAAACGAATTTTCGAGCCGGAATATCACGGCCCCTGGCGGCCTCAGGACGCGGGCGCGATCTCGTCGTCGCCGTCGGCGGGACGCGGAGTGCGGGCACGGCGGCGCGGGCGGCGCGGCTGGTCGTCTGAGGGAGTTTCCACCTCTTCCTCCTGCGGCTCGCGGCCAATGGCCGGCGGAAGCACGTCAAGCGGAAGGCTGTCGTCTCCTCCGTTCACCCGCGGCCGGCGCTCGACGCGACCGGCGTCGTCGGCGGAGCGCTCGTCGCTGCGCGGCCGGTTCGAGCGGTTTAAGCGCTCGTTGCGGTAGGGCCGTTCGCCGCGATCCTGACGGTCGGAGCGGTCAGGCTGATCGTCGCCGGACGCCTCGTCGCTCGCCTCGTTCAGCTCTTCGTCGCCACGATGATACTCGGGCTCGTTTTGCGACGAGCCGTGGTCATCGTCCTCGTCCAGTTCCTCGTCGCGTGAGCGGCGCGGACTCTGTTCCTCGAAGCGAGCGCGGCTTTCGCCAAGCACGCGGAAATAATGGTCCGCGAACTGCAGATAATATTCGGTTTGGACACGGTCGCCCGCGAGCTGGGAGTCGCGCGCCATGCTCTTGTACTTTTCAAGCAGCTGGGCGGCATTGCCGCGCTGGCGGGTGTCCTGCCGGTTGCCCGGCTGCCCGCCGCCGAGGTTCTGGCCGCGCTCCCGCTGCCCGCCGCGGCCACGTCGGCGGCCGCCCTGACGATTGTTGATCAAATGCCTACGTCCTTACGCAGTGTTGCTTGCCCCTTTTGGTCTCGGACGGGCAGGGCTGCGCCTACGCGCCGCCTCTGACCCTCTCGTCCCGGTCTGCGCAGCTAAGCGCCTGAAGAACGGCCGATTGCGTCGGGGGTTGGAACGGGAGCGCTCTGCAGTTGATCTGGAGCGGGCCCGGGCCAGAACATTGATGTAGTGCGCCCGACGCCCGATGCCAAGTTATTTCGTTGCAGCCCGGGTTAGAAGCACTGCTCTTGGCTGGTCCGCCAAGTCGTGGACGATGCGCGCCTGGAGCCCGTCGCGCGCGAGCAAGGCGGTCACGGGCTTTCCCTGTTCATGGCCGATTTCCACAGCGGCAAGCCCGTGCGCATTGAGCAGTTTCGGCAACTGGGGCCCGAGCGCGCGATAGGCGTCGAGCCCGGTCTCGCCCGCGAAGAGCGCCTCGTCAGGCTCGAATTCGCGGACGCCGGGGCCAAGCTCGGCGCCTTCCGCGACATAGGGCGGGTTGCAAAGGATCAGGTCGAAGCTCTCGGCCATCCCTTCGGCCCAATTGCCGAGCTTGAGCTTCAGCCTCTGATCGAAGCCGAGCCGTCGTGCGTTGGCCGAGGCGTAGGACAAGGCGCGGCGCGCGACGTCGATGCCGATCCCGGTCGCGTCCGGCCATATGTCGAGAGCCGCCAGCAGTAGCGTCCCTGGCCCGGTTCCCAGGTCGAGGACCCGCGCCGGGCCGGGCGTCCCTTCAAAATGCTCGATCGCCGAGGCGATCAGCACTTCCGAATCGGGGCGGGGGACGAGCACTCCGGGCCCGACATGAAGGTCGATATTCCAGAAGGCGCGGCGGCCGGTGATATAGGCGACCGGCTCGCCCTTCGCGCGGCGCTCGACCATTTTCGCGAAGCGCTTGGGGACCGTCCGATCGGGAGGGGAGAGCAGCAGCCGGTCGCGGTCGGTATGCAACGCCTCCGCCATCAACAATTCGGCATCGAGGCGCGCAGTGTCGCTGGTCTTTTTGAGTTGGCGCGTCGCATCGTCGAGCGCGCGGGCGATCGCCTTCACGCGTCCTCGAGTCCTGCCAGGCGCTCGGCTTCGTCCTCGGCGACAAGCGCATCGACGAGCTCCGCAAGGCCCGGGCCCTCGAGCACTTCCTCGAGCTTGTGCAGCGTCAAGTTGATGCGATGGTCGGTCACGCGTCCCTGGGGAAAGTTATAGGTGCGGATGCGCTCCGAACGGTCGCCCGAGCCGACCATCGACTTGCGCGCGCCGGCGCGCTCGCTCGCGAGGCGCTCGCGCTCCACCTCGAACAAGCGCGTGCGTCGCTCGTCAAGGACGACGTGATCGGCCGAGAAGATACTTTGAAATTGAGTATCGAAAGTTTGTAGAGCTCTTTGTAAACTCATTTTACTTTACCACCGAGCCACAAAGAACACAAAGGTTTTAATCTAATTAAACATTATACAATTACTGTAAAGTTATTTCTCAAACCAAAACAACTTACATTTTCTTAGGTGCCTTAGGTGGTAAAAATAATAGGATATGGACATGAGGCTATATC
>JBDTZJ010000135.1:0-4818 GCA_040005255.1 Sphingomicrobium sp. | reverse complement strand
AGCTGCTGGATGGAGATCAGCAAATCGTAGCCGTGCGCGGCGCAGCGCCGCACCATCGACCCGACCAGCGAGAGGTAGAAGGGATTGAGGACCGCGGTTTCGGGCCCCTCCTCGAAGAACAACAGCGCCAGTGTCTTGGCTCGTTGCCGGCGCAGGCCGGACGCGTTCTTGTCGACCTTGTAATGCAGCTGCTCGGCGGCCTCGAGCACGCGCTTGCGGGTCTCTTCGCTGACTGCCGGATTGCCCGACAGGGCGCGCGAAACGGTCGGCTGCGAGACCCCCGCCAGCGCCGCGATGTCGAACGAGGTCGGCCGCCGCTGCGTCATCGAAATGAAGTCTTAGCGTCCTGAATACGTATGTATAGCGGCTCTCCCGGTTCCGCTTTCCACAAGCTCTGATATCCCTCAGCGTCGGGAGAGGGGTCTAATTGCCCTTCAGCAGTTTTACGCCCGGGCCGCACGTGGTTCGGATCGAGGGGGACAGTACCGATGATCAAGACGTCTTCACACTGGCGGTTCGCAGCGGCGGTCAGCCCACTTGCGCTGATAATCGCCACGACGCCGGCAATGGCCCAAAGCTCGGATTCTGCAGCGACCGACACGGCGAGCGCGGCAGCGGCCGCGCAGACCGCGGCAGACCAGGCGGCAGCCGCGCAGGCCGCGGCAGACCAGGCGGCTGCCAACGCGCAGGACGCCAGCGCGAACGCGAACTCGATCGTCATCACCGGCTTCCGCGCCGCGCTGCGCAGCGCCACCGCGAAGAAGAAGAATTCCGAGACGGTCGTCGAATCGGTCACTGCCGAGGACATCGGCAAGCTGCCGGACAACAGCATTGCCGAGTCAATCGCACGTCTCCCGGGCCTGGCCGCCCAGCGGAACAACGGTCGCGCGCAGATCATCTCCATCCGCGGCTTCGGCCCGGACTTCTCGACCACGACTCTTAACGGCCGCCAGCAGACCACCACGAACGACAGCCGCGCTGTGGAATTCGACCAATTCCCGTCCGAAGTCTTGGCGGGTGTCGACATCTACAAGACGTCTGAAGCCGACCACACCGCCGGCGGGCTCGTCGGCAGGATTGACTTAAGGACGATCCGGCCGCTGGACTACGGCAAGCGCGTCATCGCGGTCGGCGTTCGCGGCACCTATGTCGACCAGAAACTCCTTCCCCAATCGAAGGACAAGGGCGGCCGCGTGTTCGCTACCTTCGTCGACCAATTCGCCGACAATAATTGGGGTATCGCGCTTTCCGCGGCCTACACGAACGAGCCGTATCAGACGCGCGATTGGAACGCGTGGGGTTACACGAATGGTTCCGACCGCCGCGACGCGATCAATCCCACCGCGCAGGGCATGTACGGCGTCAAGACCTGGTTCGAAACCGACCAGTTAAAGCGTTTCGGCGGAACCGCGACGCTGCAGGGCCGACTCAGTGACAATCTGACGATGACCTTCGACGGCTTCTACTCGCACTTCGTCGACAACATCGATCAGAAGGGCTTCGAGATGCCCTTCGCTTACGGCCAGGGCTTCGAGAATTGGACCGCTTCCACGGCGGCAAACGGTATCGTCACTTCGGGAACCATAGTCGGCACGCCGCTAATCGAAAATTACGCGAACGATAAGAAGGCCGACCAATATTCATTCGGCTGGAACACATTGTGGGATGGCCACAACGGGTGGAAGGCGATGGCGGACCTCAGCTGGTCCAAGACCGACCGCACTGAACATCGCATCGAGGAAACTGCCGGCCTAGCTTACGGTCGAAACCTGAGAGGCCCCACAGCCACGGTTTCGTTCACCCTGACCGATCATGGGCCAGAATATGTCAGCAATTACAATGGCGCCAATCCGGCGCTGGTACTGACGGACGTTGAGGGCTGGTCAGGCGGCAGCTTCGTCCAGGCGGGATATGACAAGGTTCGCTCGAGCAAGGACGAACTGAAGGAAGCCCACGCCGAGATCGAACGCGACATCGGCAGCTTCATCAAATCGATCAAGCTCGGTGTCGATTACACCGACCGCGACAAAACCTTGCAACAGATCGAAGGCTTCCTCGCGCCTCCAGGCTCACAGGTCCAGGTGGCGATTCCATCGAGCGTACTTCAACCGACCTTCACCCTCGACCGCGGGTTCGGCCCGATCCTGTCGTGGGACCCGCGGGCTGTCGAATCGCAGGGGATCCTTCGCTTCATCGACAACACGCAGCCAAGTGGCGGCTATCATGTCACGGAGAAGGTCTGGACACCCTACGTCATGGCGCCGCTGGATGCTCAGCTGGGCGAAGCGACGCTGACCGGGAATATCGGCTTCCAGGGGGTCCACACGGATCTCGTTTCGACCAGCGCGGCGTTCCCCCGCGCCCATGACCATTACTGGATGTGGCTGCCGAGCCTGAATCTCAATTTCCGCTGGCCGAGCGGCTGGGTCGTCCGTTTTGCGGCGTCGAAGGAATATATGCGGCCGCGGCTCACTGACCTCAATAACGCCATCACCTTCCACTACGATTCGACGCTCCGAATCTACAACGGCAGCGGCGGCAACCCCTTCCTTCGCCCATTCCAGGCCAAGGCCGTCGATCTGAATTTGGAGAAATATTTCAGCTCAAAGGGCTATGTCGCGCTGCAGACCTTCTACAAGCACATCGATACGTACATCGCGGGCGGCGTCGACCAGAATTTCAATTATGGTCAGTTTCCACCGCCGCCCAATGAGCCAGTTCCATCGACTCCGATTGGGCGCTTCGGCGGCAACGTTAACACGCACGGCGGCTATATCTACGGTGCGGAACTCGCAGGGACATTGCCCTTCGATGTGTTCTCGCCATCACTCGATGGCTTCGGGATCACTGGCGGCGTCGGCTACACCAAGACGAAAGTCCGCGATTTCAACGGCAACGTCTCGGTCATCCCCGGCTATTCGAAATGGGTCGCCAACCTGACCGCCTTCTACGAGAAAAACGGGTTCAACGTTCGTGGCAGCATGCGCTATCGCTCTGCGTTTCAGGGCGACTTCGTTCTGTTCAGCGGCGGCCTCGATCGCCAGCAGGTGCTGGCCGAAACCATCTACGATGCGCAGATCGGGTATGACTTCCAGCCCGGATCGGCCTTGGCGGGCCTGTCCCTCTACCTGCAGGGCCAGAACCTGACGAACGAGCGGCAGGCCACGATCGCAGTCGCGGATAATCCGGACACATGGCTGAAGTATCAGACCTACGGCCGGCGCTTCCTGATCGGAGCGACGTACAAGTTTGGCTCCCGCGCTGCTCCGCCTCCTCTGCCGCCTCCGCCGCCGCCTCCTCCACCGGCGACTCAGACCTGCGCGGACGGTGCGGTGATCGATGCGACGGCGACCTGTCCCGCGCCTCCGCCGCCTCCGCCACCCCCGCCGCCTCCTCCTGAGCCGGCGCCAGAGCGCGGATTCTGATTTGAAGGGCCTCCCCGCGGCGTAATACCGCCGCCGGGAGCCCCACTTTTCGTCAGATGACCCGGTCCTCGCCTCTTGAGATTGTCATTGCTGGCGGCGGGACGGCGGGTTGGGTTGCCGCGGCGACGTTTGCCCGCTTCCTTGGCAACCGCGCGTCGATCACGCTCGTCGAGTCCGACGAGATCGGCACCGTCGGCGTCGGCGAAGCGACGATCCCGCAGATCCACAACCTCATAAACGGCCTTGGCCTCGACCAGGCCGATTTCCTTCGCCAGACCAACGGGACGTTCAAGCTCGGCATCGAGTTCGACGGCTGGAACGGTGAGGGCAGCCGCTACATCCACAGCTTCGGCTACACCGGTCGGGGCGTCGGACTGATCCCGTTCCGCCAGCTGTGGCTGCGTGGCCGCGCGCTCGGCGTCGCCGGCGACCTTGGCGATTACAGCTTCAACATCGCCGCCGCTCGCCTCGGCCGCATGGCCACGAACACAGCGTCGAACACCGTCCCCGATCTGGCCTACGCCTACCATTTCGACGCCTCGCTCTTCGCCGCCATGCTGCGCGGCTATGCCGAGGAACGCGGGGCTCAGCGGATCGAGGGAATGATCCTCGACGTCGAGCGCAATGGCGAAACCGGCGACATCGCCGCGCTTGTGCTCAATGGCGAGCGGCGCATTCCCGGGACCTTGTTCGTCGACTGCACCGGTTTCCGCAGCATCCTGCTCGGCAAGGCTCTGGGTGTGCCTTTTCTCGACTGGAGCAACTGGTTGCCGTGCAATTCGGCGCTTGCGGTGCCGTGCCAGTCGAGCGAAGCGTTCCGGCCTTACACCCAGGCCATGTCGCGCAAGGCCGGCTGGCAATGGCGCATCCCGCTCCAGCACCGCACCGGCAACGGGCACGTCTATTGCGACAAGTTCATCTCGGACGACGAGGCGGCCGCGATCCTGCTCGCCAACCTCGACGGCGAGCCGCTCGCCGATCCCCGGCCGATCCGCTTCACCAGCGGGCGGCGCGAGACCTTCTGGTCGCACAATTGCGTCGCCCTTGGGCTCGCCGCCGGCTTCATGGAGCCATTGGAATCGACCAGCATCCACCTCGTCCAGTCGGCGGTTGCGCGGCTGCTGAATGTCCTGCCCGGCGACCTCGCCGATTCAGACAGCGCGCGCGACAATTTCAACCGCTTGTCGGTGATCGAATGGGCGCGGGTGCGCGACTTCATCGTTCTCCATTATTTTGCGAACGACCGCGATGGCGCGTTCTGGGAGGCGTGCCGCAACATGCAGGCCCCCGACTCTTTGCTCGGCAAGATCGCTTTGTTCCGCGAGGCCGGGCTGTTCATGCGCGAGGAGGACGAGCTGTTCCTCGACGACAGCTGGGGCCAGGTGATGATCGG
>JBDTZJ010000018.1:0-16379 GCA_040005255.1 Sphingomicrobium sp. | reverse complement strand
CGTCGAGGGCCTCAAGGGTCCGTTCGGCTGCCTCAACCGCGCCCGCTACGGCATCAGCTGGGGATCCATGGGCGCGGCCGAGGCCTGCTACCACGCTGCCCGGCAGTACACGCTCGACCGCAAGCAGTTCGGGCGTCCCCTCGCCTCCAACCAGCTCGTCCAGCTCAAGCTCGCCAATATGGTGACCGAGATCAGTTTGGGCCTGCAGGCGTCACTGCGGGTGGGCCGCCGGCTCGAAGCGGGCGAGCTGATCCCCGAGACGATCAGCCTCATCAAGCGCAACAATTGCGGCAAGGCGCTCGAGATCGCGCGGATCGCGCGCGACATGCACGGCGGCAACGGCATTTCGGCCGAATTCCACGTGATGCGCCACGCGGCCAACCTTGAAACGGTGAACACCTATGAAGGCACGCACGACGTCCATGCGCTGATCATGGGGCGAGCGATTACCGGGCTGAGCGCTTTCTAAGCCGCGGTCAGGCCCACGCTGGCCGTTTGAGCACCAGCGTCGGGTCGCCATGATAATCCGTTTGGCGAACGGTCTCGAAGCCCAGCCGTTCTGCTAGCTTGATCGAAGGCTCGTTCGCTGGCGCGATGATCGCCCAGATTGGCGTCGGAGCGAGGTTCGCCTCGGCCCATTCCAGCGCGGCGCGGCACCCTTCGATCGCAAGCCCCTGACCGTGGGTTTCGGCGGCCATGATCCATCCCATTTCGGGCTCTTCGCCGAACTCCGGCTCGAGATCGCGCCAGGCGGTGAACAGGCCGACATTGCCGACCAGCTTGGAGTCAACCTTGCGTTCGACGGCCCAAGTGCCGAATCCGTTGAGCTGCCAGCCGCCGACGGCCGAGGTCACTCGCCGCCAACATTCTTCCATGCCCATCGGATGAGGGCCGAAATGTCGATGCACGTCGGGATGCTGGAGGAGCACGTGGTACGGGCGGAAGTCGTCCTTGCGCCACGGGCGAAGGATCAGGCGTTCGGTCTCGACCCGCGGTGCTTCGCGGATCAAGCTTCCTTCTTGCCGAGGCTGAGACCGCCGAAGCGCTTGTTGAAGCGCGCCACCTGGCCGCCGGTGTCGAGCAGCTTCTGGTTACCACCGGTCCAGGCCGGGTGCACCTTCGGGTCGATGTCGAGGTGGAGGGTGTCGCCTTCCTTGCCCCAGGTCGAACGGGTCTGGAACTTGGTACCGTCGGTCATCTCGACGTTGATCATGTGATATTCGGGGTGAACACCGGACTTCATCTGACTTTTCCTTGAGTTAGCCGCTGGTTTCCGACCAGCGGCAACAAGTTGAGCGGCGCCTCTACAGGGAGGGCGCAAAAGTTGCAACCAAGGGCAGGCTCAGGCGGGGTGAGGCGCCCTGCCCTCGCGCAGGCGCGGAGCTACGCGCTCGGCAAGACGGAAGCCGCCGAAGAGCAGGGCTGCGTAGAACAGGTCGCCGGCAAGCGTGTTCTGGAAGAACGGGATGGCCGCGACATAGCAGGCCGCAAGGCCAGCGAACGTGTGGGGGTATACGCCGCCGCTCGTCAGCCACACGCTGAAGTTTGTCAGCAGGTAGAACAGGACCGAGCTGGCCACGGCCGCGGCCCCGACCCGCATGGGCGAGATGCGCGCACGCACGGCCCAGCCAATGAGCACGATCAGCGCGACGCTGAGATAGGTCGCCCACATGTACGGGTGGAATCCGATTATCGCGTCGCTGACGAGCATCGCGGCGAGAGGCGCGACGAATGCCAGCAGGCCGCGCCGCCCGAGGTAGGCGCCGCTGAACAAGGCCATCGCCCCGATCGGCGTGAAATTGGACGGATGCGGCACCAGGCGCAGAGCAGCCGCTGCCACAATGGCGGTCAGAATGGCGAGGAGCCGGGTGTGGTTGGCAGTCATGCGCGCCTGCATAATGTGAGCCGCGGCAATTTGACAGCCCGGCGATTGCCGCAGTAGCAACGGCGCAGACCAGGGTGCCGCCCACGGACAGTGACCGAACACGAACCGTCCCCCGGACGGTCCTATCGGCCACTTCCGGCGGGGGCGGTTCAAAGGGAAGCCGGCGAAAATCCGGCGCTGTGCCCGCAACTGTGAGCCGACATTCGTCGGCGAAGTCAGGAACCTGCCTCGGTCCGTCGTCCGTTTCCTCGGCCGGGTCCAGCCGCGGGGCGTGGGCCTCGCTGCATTCGTGCGGCGCATCCCTCTGTGACGACAGGTTCGTCAACGGAGAGGATTCCATGCCAGCACTACCAATCAGCACCGACCAGATCGTGATAACCGCTTCGCGCGCTCCGGAAAGCGAGGCGCGAACAGCGGCGAGCGTTACCATCATCGACCAGCAGCGGATCGAACGGCTCGACGACCCCCTCATCCTGACCTTCCTTCGCCTGACCCCATCAGCGTCGATTACGAGCATCGGCCCATCGGGATCGCTGACCGAGGTGCGAATTCGCGGCTCGGAGGCCAACCACACTTTGTTTTTCGTCGACGGCATCAGGATCAATGACCCGGCTTCGGGCGATGCCCCGCGCTTCGAGCTGCTGAATGCCGACCTTGCCTCGCGTATCGAAGTGGTTCGCGGACCGCAGTCGGCGATATGGGGCTCGGATGCGATCGGCGGCGTCATTGCCGTCAACGGTCTCGACGATCAGCCCGGCCATGGAGCGGGCGCCGAGGGCGGCTCATTCGGCTTCCTCCGGGCAAGCGCTTCGGCGGCGATCAAAACCGGCGCTGCCAGCGTCTCCGGCGCCGTGGGCTGGCAAAAAGCTGCCGGAATCAACAGCTTCGGCGCGCCCGGCGGCGACAAGGACGGCTACCGCAACTTGTCAGGACGTGTCCGCGGGACGTTCGCCGTAACCCCGTCCATCCGTCTCGGCGCCGCCGCGGTCGCGCTGACTGGCTACAGCGAGTTCGACGGCTATCGCCCGACCTTTCCGTTCGATCACACCGACACTCTAGACAACAGCCGCAATCGGCTGGTCGCCGGACGAGTCTGGGTCGAATTCGGCAGCGAATCAAACTGGGGCGGCCGCATCGGCGCGTCGCGACTCGGCTCCTCGAACCGCAATTATCTTGCGGACGATCCAATCAACCGAACGCGCGGGAGCCGCCGCTCGATCGATGCGCAGCTCGAAAGGCACTTCACGGTCGGCGCGCTCGATAATCGGTTCATCCTGGCGGCCGAAGCGGAGGGCGAGGCTTTCCACGCCCGCGACACGATCTACGGCGGCTTCACCAACCAGGACCGAGACCGATCCCATCACGCAATCACGGCCGAATGGCGCGCCTCCTCGAAGGCCGTCGAGGGGGATCTCTCGCTGCGCCGCGACCTGTTCAACCGCTTCAAGGACGCGACTTCGCTTCGCGCCTCGCTGCTCGTCAATGTTGGTGCGGGATTCGCGCTGACGGCCTCCTATGGGGATGGAATTGCCCAGCCGACCTTCTTCGATCTCTATGGCTTCTTTCCCGGGAATTTCGTCGGCAATCCGTCGCTTAAGCCAGAAAGCTCACGCGGGTGGGAAACCGGGGTGCGATATCGTCGAGGCGCGTTTGCAGCGTCGCTGACCAGCTACCGCCAGAAGCTCCACGATGAGATCGTCGACGTCGGCGACCCCGTCACCTTTCTGCAGACGACGGTCAATCGCGACGAAACGAGTCGCCGTTGGGGACTTGAGGCCGAGGCGGCCTGGCGCGCCGGGGAGAAGCTGCGGCTCACCGCAAACTACGCTTACCTTCATTCCACCGAGCCGGACATGGTGAGCGGCCGGCAGGTGACCGAGCGTCGCCGGCCCAAGCATAGCGGAGCCCTCGCGGCGGATGGCGCCGTCGGGCGATGGAGCTACGGCGCATCGATCGCCTATGTCGGGTCGCAGCTCGATACGCGCGACAACTTTCCGTTCGACGTCGTCCGACTGCGTTCCTACTGGCTCGCCGGGGCGCGCGTCGCTTTTGCGCTTCGGCCCGGCATCGAGGTTTACGCGCGGGGCTCAAACCTGCTGAACCAGAAATATGAGGATTCGGTCGGCTACCGAACGGAAGGCCGCGGCCTCTTTGCCGGCATCAGGCTGGCGAGCCGATAGGCCTCGTCAAGCGGCGGGCGGATCGGCGATCATCGCCGTGAAGCTCGCCTCGGCGGCGAGTTTGCCGACGACGGTCGCGCGACCGGCGAACTTGCACACGTTCGAGCGCTTCTGGACGAACTCGACCTCCAGCTTGAGGAGGACGCCGGGTTCAACGGGTGCGCGGAACTTCGCGCCCTCGATCGCCATGAAATAGACGAGCTTGCCCGTGCCGGCGAGCCCGAGCGCCTCGACCGCGAGGACGCCCGCGGCCTGGGCCAGCGCCTCGACAATCAGCACGCCCGGCATGATTGGGCGTGCCGGGAAGTGGCCCTGGAAGAAGGGCTCGTTGATCGTCACCGCCTTGATCGCGACGATGCCCTTGTCCGGGTCGAGGCTTTCGACCCGATCGACGAGCAGCATCGGATAGCGATGCGGCAGCGCCGCCATGACCCGCTTGATATCGAGCGGACCGATGGCGGCGCTTTCACTCATCGGTGCTTAGCGGCCCTGCGGCTTCGGGGTTGCAGGTGCGGCGGGCGCAATCGCCTGGATCGTCGGCAGTGCCGTGTTCAAGGCGGCGATGACGTCGGCGCTGACGTCGAGGGTGCTGGCCGTCGCAAGGGTGGCGCCCTGCTCGACCATGACGTTGGCTCCACGCCGCTGCATGACCTGGCTGTAGATCGGGCCGAGCTTGTCGGAGATCTGCTTCTGGACGAACTGCTGGTTGCGCTGAATCTGCTGCTGCTGCCGCTGAAGCTCCTGCGCGCCCTGCTGCTGCTTGGTCTGGAAGGCCGTGATGCGGGTCTTGAGCGCTGCGTCGGGCTCCTTGCCGTTCAGGGCGTCGACGGCCGCTTGAAGCGACTTGCCTTCGGTTTGAAGCGGGGTTGCCAGCGCGCTTTCACGGCTTTGGTATGACTGGACCTGCGACCGAAGCGCGGCCGCCGCGGTCTTACACGCGTTGCAATCGGTGCTGACACGGTCGAGGTCGACCACTGCGACAATGGCCTGAGGGATCGCCTGCGCATGAGCGGCCGACGGGAGCACGGCCGAAGCCGCGAGCGAAGCGGAAATGAGTAGTTTTTTCATCAGAATTGAGTTCCTACGTTGAAGCTGAACAATTTGGTGTCGTCGCCCTTTTGCTTGAGCAACGCCTTGGCAAGGTCGATGCGAAGCGGTCCGAAGGGCGAAATCCAGTTGGCGCCGATGCCGATCGACAGGCGCGGCTTGGACGAATTTCCAAGGAAGCGTTCCTGGAAGCCGGGGCTCGCGGTGAACTGTGTAGCATCATGCGCTACGCCGTTCGAGTCGACGCTGCAGTCCGCGGCCGGCGTGGTGAACCCGACCTGGGTGGTCGCCGTTGCGACGGGGGTGCAGATATTGCGCGCATCCTGGAGCAGCGGCTGGGTGATGCTCCACAGCGAGCCGACGTCGACAAAGGCCGAGGGCCTGATGCCCAGGCTCTTGAGGCCCGAACTCGTCGGGAACTGAAGCTCCAGACGGCCCATATAATAGGCGCGGCCACCGATGGCGTCGGTGATCACGGCCTGAGTGAGGTCGAGCGTGCCGTCGGCCTTGTAGGGCACCCGCTGGACGCGTGGGCCGAGGCCGCGGATGTCGAATCCGCGCAGCCCGATATCGAAGAAGCGATCGGTCAGGCGGATCGCATCGCGGCCCGGTCCCGGCGACTTCTGCAACGGCGCGATATAGCCGCCCTCGCCGTGCAGCGAGAACACCCACCCGCCGCCGATCGACTTGAACTTCGTCGCGTCGAGGCGCGAACGGATGTAGCGCACATTGCCGCCAAGGCCGGCGAAATCCTCGGACCAGTTGAGGCGCTGGCCGCGCGTCGGCCGGATACCGTCGGTGTCGTCATAGACGGTCGAGAAGCCGACGACCGACGTCAGGCGCTTGCCGATTTCGTCGCACAGGTAGCGCCCCGCCTTTAGCGGGTCGCAGACTGGCGGCAGCGGCCCGGCGGCGTCCGGGTCGGTGTAGAAGGTCGCGGGATCGAGTGAAGTGCGATCGGTCTGCAGCGTGTAGCGGCCGCCGAAGCTCCAATATTCGGTAATCGGGAAGCCCATCCGCAGCGAGCCCCCGGTCGTGACCACCGAATAGGTCGTGTTGCGCGAATTGCCGATGAAGTTGAAGTTCCGATAGTCGCGCCGGAACAGGTTGCCGCCGAACAGGATCTGCTTGTCGAGGAAGTAGGGGTCGGTGAAGCCCAGCTGGATCGACTTCGAATAGACCGACCAGTTTGCCGCAGCGTCGAGCGTCTGGCCCTTGCCCATGAAATTGTTCTGGCTGACGGCGAGCTGGACCACGAACTTCTCCAGGCTCGAATAGCCGCCCGACAGCGACAGCTGCCCCGTCGGCTTTTCCTCGACGTTGACCCCGAGCACCACGCGGTCGGGCGCGGACCCTTCGCTCTGCTTGATTTCCAGCTTCTCCTGGAAGAAACCGAGGCTCTGGATACGGTCCTGGCTGCGTTTGACCCTGAGGGCGTTGAACGCATCGCCCTCGTTGATGCGGAATTCGCGCCGGATGACCTTGTCGCGCGTCGAAGTGTTGCCGGTGATGTCGATGCGCTCGACATAGACGCGCGGTGTCGGACCGACCTTGATGGTGAGGTTCATCACCTTCTTGTCGACGTCGCGGTTATAGGCCGGGTTGATGTCGGCAAAGGCGTAGCCGAGATTGCCGGCGGCCTCGTTTAGGTTGGTGACCGTGTCCTCGACCAGCTTGGCGTTGAACCAGGCGCCGGGCGTGATCTTGGCGAGCTTAACGATCTGTGCGTTGGGGAAGTCGCGCAGCGCGCTGTCCGCCTCGACCGTGCCGAAGCGATAGCGCGGCCCTTCGTCGACGACATAAGTGATGACGAAATCGCGGCGGTCGGGCGTGAGCTCGGCAAGCGCCGATACGACGCGGAAATCGGCATAGCCCTGCGTCAAATAGAAGGCGCGCAACTTTTGCTGGTCGGCGGCGAGCCGGTCCGGGTCATAGGTGTCGTTCGACTTGAGGAAGCCGAGGACGCCGCCCGACTGGCGCGTATACATCTCCTTGCGGAGCCGCCCGTCGGGGAAGTGAGTGTTTCCAAGGATGTTGATCGCCCGCACCTTGGCGAGGTCGCCCTCGTAGATTTCGAACACCACGTCGACGCGATTCTGGTCGAGCTGGACGATCTTGGGATCAATGCGAGCCGCGAATCGGCCCTGGCGGCGATAGAGTTCGAGGATGCGGTCGACGTCTGCACGAACCGCGCTGCGCGTAAAGATCTGCCGCGGAGCGAGCTTGATCTCGGGCGAGATCTTGTCGTCCTTGAGGCGCTTGTTGCCTTCAAGGATGATGCGGTTGATGACCGGATTCTCGCGGACGTTGATCACCAGGTCGCCGGTTTCGGCGCCGCCGATGGTGACGTCGGCAAAGAGCTGCGTCGCGTAGAGGTCCTTGAGCGCCTGGTCGAGCGTCGCCGCGGTATAGGTCTGGCTCGGCGCGAGATTGGCATAAGCGCGGATCGTCTCCGGCTCCAGACGCTGGTTGCCCTTGACCGTGATCGAGCGGATCGTGCGCACGGCTGGCGCGGGCGTCGCGGCAGGCCCCGGCGCGGCGGTCGGAGTGGCTGTCGGAGTGGCTGTCGCGGGCTCGGGTGCAGGTGTTGCGGGCGCGGGTGACGGCGTTGCCGGCCTTTGCGGCGGCGGGGCCGGTGGCACCTGGGCCACCAGCTGGGCTGACGTTCCGCCCAGAATCGTGCCTGCCATGAGCAACACGCCGGTGCGGAGGCTAGTAGTCTTCGACTTTGAAATCACTCGTGCCCGCCTTGTGTGCGAAAAGGTGCCGCGGCGCGCTTCGCCGCATAGCCCCGGTTACTGCCCTGCCCCAAGCGTCCTAGCCAATCAAGCGCTGAAGCCGGTCCCAAAGACCAAGCGAGCCCAAATCGTTGACCGTGGTGAAGAGCACCAGCGCGAGAATGACCGCCAGCCCACCGCGGAACGCCCACTCGAGCGCACTGGCGCTGAGCGGGCGGCGGCGGACGGCCTCCACGCCATAGAAAAAAAGATGCCCTCCATCCAGCATCGGGACTGGCAACAGGTTGATGAATCCGAGATTAATTGAGAGCAGCGCAACCAGCTGCACGAACGGCAATACGCCGAGCGACGCCCCCTGTCCGGCGATCTGCGCGATCCTGATCGGGCCGCCGATCTCCTTGGTCGAGACGCGCCCGCGCACCATTTGGACAAGGCCGTCCACGATCGAGCGCGTAATCACCCACGTGTAGCGGGTGGCGTCGGGGATGGCGCGGGTGACCGGCAAGCGCGCCGGCGACACGCCCAGCAGTCCGCGCGTCACCTTGTGGCCGAAGGGATCGGCGACGTCGTCGGAAGCGAGGCGAACCGCGATGAGACGGACCTGGTCGCCGCGCTTGAACCGCAGCTCCACCGTCTGGCCCGGGCGGTCGAACACGACCGACTGAATGACGCTGAAATTGGACGTCTCGCGACCCGCAATCGACAGGATCCTGTCGCCCGGCTGCAGCCCTGCCGACATGGCGGCGGATTTGGGCACCACTTGGCCGATCACGTTGGTGCTCGGACCGCCGAGCGTCATGAAGATGGTCGCGAATATCAGGATCGCCAGCAGGAAATTGGCGGCCGGACCGGCGAGGACGACCAGGAACCGCTGCCAGACCGGCCTTAGCTGGAAGGCGCGGTCGCGCAGCTCGGCGGGAATAGTCTCGAGCTCTGCGGGTTCGCTCGCCGGCGACATGTCGCCGACGAACTTCACATAGCCGCCGAGCGGCAGCCAGCCGACCTTCCAGCGTGTGCCCTGCCGATCGGTCCAGCCGACGATCTCGCGCCCGAAACCGATGGAAAAGATTTCCGCCGGAATGCCGAACAGCCTGGCCACCAGATAGTGACCAAGCTCGTGGAAGAAGACCAGCGGGCCCAGCGCACAGATGAATGCGAGGAGCACGAGCCACAAAGGGGGATTGGGCAGCATGTTACGGGCAGCTCGCCGTCATCATGGCCTTGGCGCTGTCACGCGTCACCCGGTCGATCTCCAATACGTCGCTGATTGAGCGCGGTGCATCGTAGTCGGCGCGGATAAGCGCTTCCTGAACGAGGCGCGCGATTTCCGGAAATGTAATTTGGCCGGCTAGGAAGCTGGCGACGGCTACTTCATTGGCCGCGTTCAATACAATGGGTGCCGCGCCTCCCGCCTCCAACGCCTCGCGCGCCAGCTTCAAGGCCGGAAACCGCTCGAGGTCCGGCGCCTCGAAGTCGAGCCGGGCGATGGCCGAGAGGTCGAGCCGCTGCGCAGGCGTGGCGATTCGCTCTGGCCACGCGAGTGCGTACGCAATGGGGATCCGCATGTCCGCGCTGCCCAGTTGGGCGAGCACCGACCCGTCGATGAACTCGACCATCGAATGCATGATCGACTGCGGGTGGATGAGGATGTCGATGCGCTCCGAGGGAAGGCCAAACAGATAATGGGCTTCGATTAGCTCGAGCCCCTTGTTCATCATCGTCGCCGAATCGACCGAGATTTTCGCCCCCATCGACCAATTGGGATGCGCGACGGCCTGAGCAGGTGTTGCTGCGCCGATCGTCTCGGCCGAGGCAGCGCGGAACGGACCCCCGCTCGCGGTCAGGATCAATCTTGAGACGTCTTCGGCGCGGCTTCCGGCAAGGCATTGAAAAATCGCATTATGCTCGCTGTCGATGGGCAGCAGAGTCGCGTCCCATGTGCGGGCAGAGTCGGTCATCAGCGCGCCGGCCGTGACCAAGGCTTCCTTGTTCGCCAGGGCGACCGTCTTGCCCGCCTCGACCGCGCCCATGACGGGCTTAAGGCCGGCGCATCCGACGATCGCCGCAATCACCAGCCCGGCCTCGCCCGCCGCCGCCTCGACGAGCGCGTCCGCGCCTGCCGCGGGTCGGCAGTTCGTGCCAACGAGCAATTCGGCAAGGTCGGTGTAGCGGCTTTCGTCGGCGATGACCGCGAGCGTCGCGCCGGTGCGCCGTACGATGTCGGCGAGCGCTTCGACATTGGTCGCCGCCGTCACCGCTGTCACCGAAAAGCGATCGCGGTTGCGCTCAACCAGGTCGACGGTCGACTTGCCGACCGAGCCGGTGGCTCCAAGGATCGCAATCTTGCGCGTCACGTCAGCCCCATTAGCTGCGCGACGGCGGTCAGCACAGCCACCGGCACCAGCCCGTCCAGCCGGTCGAGCACGCCGCCGTGGCCAGGCAGCCAGTTGCCGCTGTCCTTGATGCCGGCACGGCGTTTCATCCAGCTTTCGAACAGGTCGCCCATCTGCGCCGCGATCGCGAACAGCGGCGGGAACGACAGCAAGGGTTTGCCAAGGCCGCTCGCCAGCACCCAGGCGCCGCCGAACAGGGTCGCTGCGGCCATTCCCCCGTAGAGCCCCTCAACGGTCTTGTTCGGGCTGATCGAGGGCGCGAGCTTGCGCTTGCCGAAGCTGCGCCCCGCGAAATAGGCCCCGATGTCGGTCGACCAGGTCACGATGAAGCACCAGATCAGCAAATTCAGGCCGGCTCGCTCGCGGATCCAAAGCAAGGCGAGCGCCGGCAGAAGCGCGTAGAAGAAGCCGGAGACGTACCAGCCCAGCCCCCAGCCGCGCACGATCCGGTTCCATTCGTAGAACATCGCGGCCGCGACCGCCGCGACCATCACCGCAAGGACATCCCCGCCGACGTAGGCAGCCAGCAGGGCCGTGACGATCAGGATGGCCCCCGTCAGGGTGCGGATCGCAAGGTCGCTCAACCCGTCCCCCCTCGGCCACCGAAGCGGCGTTCGCGCGCGGCATAGACCTTGAGCGCATCGGCGAAGGCCTGCTCGTCGAAATCGGGCCAAAGCGTGTCGAGGAACAACAGCTCGGCATAGGCCGCCTGCCACAGCAGGAAATTGGACAGCCTGACCTCGCCGGACGTGCGGATCAGAAGGTCGAGCTCAGGGAGGTCCGCGGTTTGCAGCTCGGCGCCGACAGCAAGCTCGTCGATCGCCGCCGGGTCGATCTCGCCGGCTGCCGCCTTGGTCGCAAGCTGACGAGCTGCGGACGCAATCTCGGTGCGCGACCCGTAGCTCAGTGCGACGACGAGCGTCAGCCGGTCATTGGCTGCTGTCCGCTCGACCGCTTTGTCGAGGCGATCGACCAGCTCCCCGCCGAATGCCGCATGGTCGCCGATCAGCCGCAGTCTAACGCCCTCCTTCTCGAGGGTCTTGAGCTCGCGCTCGAGATAGAAGCGCATCAGCGCGGTGAGGTCCGAGATCTCCTCGGTGCTCCGCCGCCAATTCTCCGATGAGAAAGCGTAGAGGGTGAGGACCTCGACACCGTGATCGGCCGCCGCTTGGAGCGCTCGCCGGACCGCTTCGGCGCCGGCCCGGTGTCCGGCCACGCGGGGCAGGCCTCGCTGCTTCGCCCAGCGGCCGTTGCCGTCCATGATGATCGCGACGTGCCTCGGTACCGGGCGCGGAACCTTGCCAGTGCTTCCGAGCCCGGCCGCGCCCTCAGTCGGGGCCGGCGGCGAGGTCACTTGCCGAGGATTTCCTTCTCCTTGTTCGCTGCGGCCTCGTCGATCTCATTGATCGTCTCGTCGGTCAGCTTCTGCACTTCATGCTCGAGCCGTTTGCGCTCGTCCTCGCTGATCTCGTGCTTCTTCTCGTCGGCCTTGAGATGCTCCATCCCGTCGCGGCGGACGTTTCGCACGGCGATTCGGGCCTTCTCGGCATATTGGCCGACGAGCTTGGCCAGCTCCTTGCGCCGCTCCTCGGTCAGCTCGGGAATCGGCAGGCGGATGAGCTGGCCGTCGGTGATCGGGTTGAGGCCGAGCCCGGCTGAGCGGATCGCCTTTTCGACCGGCCCGACGTTGGAACGGTCCCAGACCTGCACCGACAGCATCCGCGCCTCCGGAACCTGCACGGTGGCTACCTGATTCAAGGGCATGCTCGCGCCATAGACTTCGACATTCACCGGATCGAGCAACGCAATCGAGGCGCGGCCGGTGCGCAACCCGGCGAGGTCGTGCTTCAGCGCTTCGACCGCGCCGTGCATGCGGCGCTTGAGATCGGCGGTGCTGACGGTCGTGGTCATGAGCTACTCCCCATTCTGGACGACCGTCGCAATTCCCCCGCCTTCGATCACCTGGGCAAGGTTGCCCGGCTGGCGGATGTTGAACACGACGATCGGAATATTGTTGTCGCGGCACAGAGCGACCGCGGCGGCGTCCATCACCTTGAGGTCGTCGCTCAGCACCTTGCCGAAGGTCACGGTGTCGTAGCGCTTCGCGTCGGAAACTTTCTTCGGGTCGGCCGTGTAGATGCCGTCGACGCTTGTGCCCTTGAACAAGGCGTCGCAGCTCATCTCCGCTGCACGGAGCGCGGCCGCGGTATCGGTCGTGAAATAAGGATTGCCCGTCCCCGCGGCGAACAGGACGATGCGGCCTTTCTCCAAATGGCGAAGGGCACGGCGGCGGATGTACGGCTCCGACACGCTGGCCATCGGGATCGCCGAAAGAACGCGGGTATCGACGCCGAGCGTCTCCAGCGCGTTCTGCAGCGCAAGCGCGTTCATCACCGTCGCCAGCATGCCCATGTAGTCGGCAGTCGCCCGGTCGAAGCCCTTCGCCGCGGCGGCCATGCCGCGGAAGATGTTGCCCCCACCGACGACGACACACAGCTCGTGGCCTTGCCCCTTGGCGGCGGCGATCTCGCCGGCGAGGCCGGCGACGGCCTCGGGTTCGATGCCGAATTGCCCCTGCCCCACCAGCGCCTCGCCTGAGACCTTAAGCAGGATCCGGTTGAAGCGCGGGCGGGTCATTCTGGCGGGCGGTCCTCAAGATGGAACAAGGGCGGCCAAGCCTTTATGGCCCAGCCGCCCCGTTGCCAACTGCCTTACTTGCCCGTGCTGTCGTTTGAGCGCAGCATTCTCCGCAGGGGGCCGCCGATGGCGAGCGTGTTCTTGAGCTATGACCGGGACGACGCGGCCGAGGCGCGGTCGATCGCGCTGGCGCTCGAGAAAGCCGGCCATTCCGTCTGGTGGGACCTGCACGTCAGGGGCGGCGCGCAATTTTCGAAGGTCATTGAAGAAGCACTGAAGGCGGCGGACGCGGTTGTCGTCCTGTGGTCGGCGCACTCTGTTGAATCCGCCTGGGTGCGCGACGAGGCCGCGGCGGGGCGCGACAGCGGTCGGCTCGTTCCCGTTGCGCTGGATGGCACCGAACCCCCGCTTGGATTCAGGCAATTCCAGACGATCGATTTTTCCGGGTGGAAGGGGCGCGGAAAGCCGGCGCAGCTTCGGACCTTGCTAGCTGATGTGAGCGCCACGACCGGCGACGACCCCGGTCAGCAAGCTGCGATTGGAACCGTCACGCCTCGCCCCCGAAGCGCGGCCATGCCTCGTTTGCTGCAGATGAGCCTTGCGATATTGGTCGTCGCTGTTGTGCTTTCCGTCGTCCTCAGCTGGCGCCCGTGGGCGACGCAGCCATCAACAACGGTCGCGATCTCCGCCGCGGACTAATCGCGCGTATCCCAGGGTTACTCGAAGGATTTGCTCGCTCAGCTCGGCCAGCTCCAAGCGGCCAAGCCGGGCGGACTTGATCTCGTCGGGGCGAACGTCGGCAAACAGGCAAGCCTGGTGTTCGAAGTCTCCGGATTGATGGAAGGGCGACGGGCGCGCGCGAACCTCGTTCTATTTGCCGGGAGGAAGGGCGCCCTGCTCTGGTCAAAGGCCTTTGAACGACCATTCGAGCAGGTCGGCGATTTGCGTCAGGAACTCGGCTACACCGCCGCAAAGGTGCTCGAATGCACCGTCGAGGCATACCCTGATGGGCGTCCCGCGCTCACGTCCGATGCTCTGAAGCTGTACCTCAACGGCTGTGCGGAATTGGCACATGGGAGCAGGGATACAGCTGCCCTCGTACCCCTATTTCGTCGGGTCATTGCGGCGGCACCGCAATTCGAAGGCGCGTGGGCGAAGCTGCTGTTCGCCGAGGACTACACATACATGTCTGGTCTAGATTATTCGGCTGATTCGCCGCTGGCGCGCGATCTCAAACGCGACATTGCCGCGGCGCGCAAGATCAACCCGAAAATGGCCCAAGCCTACCTCGCCGAGGCCGATCTACTGCCGTTCAATGCCTTCGGTCAGAAGCTTGCCTTGGTTGATCGCGCGATCTTCTCTGACCCAAATGATGCACCGGCTCTGGCATCCCGCGCGGGAACGCTTTTCGCCGTAGGCCGCGTTAGCGATGCTCTAGATGATGCGCGGCGTGCCGCAGAGCTCGATCCGGTCTCGCCCCGAGCGCGGCAGCAGTACATTTTCGCGTTGGCTCAAGCCGGCCGCACTCGCGCCGCGCTCGATGAAATTGCGAAAGCCGAACGAATCTGGCCTGGGTCATCTGTCATTACGGGCGCACGATTTGCTATCCACCTGCGGTTCGGCGATCCCCGGGTCGCCTGGCAGATGATCCAAGCCGGCCAAACAGAAGCAGACTGGATTGGCGGGGAGAACTTCTTGAAGGCGCGCCTAAGTCGCAAAACTGAAGATATCGAGAGAGCCCTCAAGTACGCTCGAGCGCTGTATCAGGGCGAAAAATGGACCTTTCAAAATCTTGTCCAGACGCTAAGCATCTTGGACCGAGAGGACGAGCTGCTGGCGCTTCTGATGAGCGTGCCGATCGACGACGCAACTTCTGTCACCGACGTCACCTTTCGCCCTGCCGCGCGGGAACTCTGGCATAATCCGAAATCCCTCGCATACGCCAAGCGTGTCGGCCTGCTGCAATATTGGCACAGCAGCGGGGAGTGGCCCAGCTTCTGCGGGGACGCGGACCTACCTTACGACTGCAAGAAAGAGGCGGCCAAGCTACTCGCCTGACCGCCTCTTGAACCAATTGAGGGAGAAGCGAGCTAGGCGACCGGCTCGGGCTTCGACGTACCGGCAGCCGCGGCGACTTCGGCCGCGAAGTCTTCCTGCTTTTTCTCGATGCCTTCGCCGAGCTGGAAGCGGACGAAGCCGATCAGCGCGATGGCGGTGCCGGCATCCTTCGCGGCGGACGCAACGACCTCGGCGACCGGGGTCTTGTTGTCCATCACGAACAGCTGCGACTGGAGCGCATTTTCCTTGCGATACTTGGCAAGGCCGCCCTCAACCATCTTGTCGATGATGTTCTGCGGCTTGCCGCTTTCCTTGGCCTTTTCCATCGCGATCGCGCGCTCGCGCTCGACCAGCTCGGCCGGCAAGTCTTCGGCCGTCAACGCGAGCGGATGAGCCGCGGCGACGTGCATCGCGATCTGCTTGCCGAGCGCAGCCAGCGTATCCGCCGGAGCGGCGCTTTCCAGCGCGACCAGCACGCCGATCTTGCCGAGTCCGGGCGAAACCTGGTTGTGGACATAGGACACGACCGCGCCCTCGCTCACCTCGACCACCGCGGCGCGGCGTAGCGACTGGTTCTCGCCGATCTTGGCGATATTGTCGGTTAGCTTTTCCTGGACCGTGCCGCCCTCCGGATACTGGGCAGCGCCCAGCGCCTGGACGTCGGTGCCGTGCTGAAGCGCCAGCTTCGCGACATTTGTCACGAAGTCCTGGAACAGCTCGTTCTTGGCGACGAAGTCGGTCTCGGAGTTGACCTCGACAACCGCGCCGCGCTTGCCCTCGACGGCAACGCCGACCAGGCCTTCGGCGGCCGTGCGGCCGGCCTTCTTGGCAGCCGCGGCGAGACCCTTGGCGCGGAGCCAGTCGATCGCCGCTTCCATCTCGCCTTCGTTCTCGGCCAGCGCCTTCTTGCAGTCCATCATGCCGGCGCCGGTGCGCTCGCGCAGTTCCTTCACTGATGCGGCCGTGATCTCAGCCATGTCACTTATCCTCTTGCACAAAAATCGTTCGCCTTGAGCCAGTCCTTCGATACGCGGCTTCGACAGGCTCAGCCGCTACTCAGGATGACCGGGGCTTACTTAATCCGCTCATGCTGAGCAGGTATTGAGCGAAGTCAAAATGCCGTATCGAAGCACCCTCAGCCCGAACGGAAGATGGGTATCCCCGCGTCAGGCTTCCAGCGCGGCCTCGACCGGCGGCTCGGCCATCGCGCCGACGTCCTGCCCGCTCGCGGCGGCATTGCCGGTCCGTCCTTCGCCGACCGCTTGCGCGATCGCATCGGTGTAGAGCCGGATCGCACGGCTGGCGTCGTCATTGCCGGGAACCGGGAAGGCGATGCCGCTCGGGTCGCTGTTCGAATCGAGGATGGCAACGACGGGGATGCCGAGGACATTGGCTTCCTTGATCGCCAGCTCTTCCTTGTTGGTGTCGACCACGAACATGA
>JBDTZJ010000134.1:0-4853 GCA_040005255.1 Sphingomicrobium sp. | reverse complement strand
GTTGCCCCGTCCCTCCAGCAACCAACCCGGGCGGCGAGCCGGAACCAGGCCCATACGCCGCCCCTATTCGGTCTTGCACCCGGTGGGGTTTACCGTGCCGGCCCTGTCGCCAGGACCGCGGTGCGCTCTTGCCGCACCCTTTCGCCCTTACCCGTCCGAAGCCGGGCGGTGTTCTTTCTGTGGCACTCTCCCTGATCCGCTTTCGCCCAAAGGCTACAGCAGACCGCCGGGCGTTACCCGGCACCGTGGTTCCATGGAGCCCGGACTTTCCTCGTTGGAGCAAGCTCCACCGCGGCCGCCCAGCCCTCTGGTGCCGCGGGATATAGGCGAATGGTCCTGCCGTTGCGAGTCAGGGTCTTAACGCCTGTTTCAGATGGAAGGTAGACACGGCGCCGGCATGGTCGCGATCACCGCAATAGGGTGGCTGGAATGCTTCCAACCCAGTCGGCCCGTGCCCGCAGGAGTGCAATGATTGGCTCGAGTTGACTCGCGCTAAGCGGCGATTTGTCGTAAAGTTAACCATTCGGGGGCTGCACTGATGGCCGCAAACACCTCTCACAACCGCAGGTATCTGATTGCCTGTGCAGGGGTTCTTGTCATTGGCGCGACCGCTCTTGGACTCGCAACCTACTACCCGGCGTTTGGCCCCATCGCGGGCAGCATCGCTCCGCAGCTTTACGTGGATTCACTGCCCGGCGCGCAAATCCCGCTGCATGGTCGTTATGTGCTGGTGGATGCGGCTTCAGCGCGGCTTTACATGATTGAGGACGGCCGGGTTCAGGATTCGATGCGCGTAATCGTGGGGAAACCTGAAACGCCGACCCCGGAGCTGAAGAGCGTCATCAACTACGAGACATTGAACCCCTATTGGCACGTGCCTGCTGATCTCACGCAGACGCTTGTCGCTGCGCGCGTGCTCCAGGAGGGCAACACCTATCTCACGACGCGGGGGTATGAAGTTGTCTCCGCCTTCGCGCCCGATGCGCGTGTGCTTTCGCCTGACAGCGTCGACTGGAAGGCGGTCGCCGCAGGCGAGGCGAAGGTCTATGTTCGCCAGCGGCCCGGCCCTGCCAATTGCTTGGGCCATTTCAAGTTCGACCTTCCGAACGGCGACGGAATCTATCTTCACGATACTCCCAAGAAAGAACTCTTCACCCAGGACGCGCGCAACCTCAGCCATGGCTGTGTCCGCCTGGAGGACGCGCAGAGGCTGGCAAGGTGGCTCCTTGGCAAGGATCCGCCTGCGGCCTCGGTCCCCGAGGAGAACATCCTCCTCCCGCGGCCTGTACCGATCACAATCAGCTACCTCGATCCGCGCAGCCAGACGCAGCTTGCAGCGCTGCAATAGTGGTTCGCGAGGGATTCGAGACACGTGGCGCGCAACGCCTGGGCTCGGCGGCCCTATGTCGCAAACAGGTGGATAGCAGACATTAGCAGCTGGGCTCTCGCCCACTATTGCGGGCGGGGCAGCAACAGAGCGAGCAATTTCGCCCGGCATTCGCCGTCGATGATCCCGTCGATGAGGTCGGGCCGGAAGCGCCGCTGGAAGGCGATCACCGCCTTCTGGGTATCGGTCACGTCGTAACCGAACCGCTCCAGCGCCAGTAGGAAACCGGCGTCGGTCCAATAAGGATCGATCAAGTCGCGCGTCGGGCTTGGCAGCGCGAGCCGGCGCTTGGCGAGCGCATGCCACGGGAAGAGCTCGCCCGGATCCTCCTTGCGCGCCGGGGCGACGTCGGAATGACCGACGACATTCCCGCGGCCGATCCCGTGTCGCTCCTTGATGTCGGCGACCAGCGGGATCAGCGAGGCGATCTGTTCGTCGGGGAAGGGACGATAGCCGAACTCGTGCCCGGGGTTGACGATCTCGATCCCGACGCTTGCCGAATTGACGTCCGAGATCCCGCGCCAGCGCGCCTTGCCGGCGTGCCAGGCGCGCTTGCGCTCATCGACCAACCGGTAGGTCGTGCCGTCCTCGTCGACGCAAAAATGGGCGGAGACCTTTGCTTCGGGAGACGTCAGCCGGTCGAGCGCGCCCTCGGCATCGGGCATCCCGGTATAATGCAGGACGATCATCGAGACGGGCAGCTGCCGCTCGTCGAAATTGGGCGATGGTCGCTCGATGAAGTCCAGATCCACGGGCGCCAATGGCGCATACGACCGATGTTGCGGTCAAGCCCCGTTAGCTAGCTATTGCCGCGGCGCGGCGATCCGTGCCGGTGCGCTTCTCGGCCCGGCCACCGTCGCGCACACGGTAAAGCCCGCGTGCGCTGGGGTCGGCACCGAGTTTGTTGGTCTGCCCGATCACGGTTTCGCCCGCACCGAGCATCAGCCAGCCGTCTTCGGCCATCGCCCCGGCGATACGCTCGAACGCGAACGTCTTCTTTTCCGGGCTGAGGTAAAGCAGCACATTGCGGCACAGGATTACGTCGAAATCACCGGGGTGCGGCGCCGGCTCGAGCAAATTGTGCACCTGGAAGCGCACCGGCTTGCGCAAAGCTTCGACCGCGCGCCAGCCGTCGGGCACTTCCTTGAACCATTTGATCATCTGGTTGATGCCGAGACCGCGCTGGATCTCGAACTGCGAGAAGACGCCGCTGCGCGCTCGCTCGACGCATGACGTCGACACGTCCGTGCCCAGAATGTCGATGGTCCAGCCGCGCCATTGCTCGGGCGCCTCGGCGAACAACATCGCCAGCGAATATACTTCCTGCCCAGTCGAACAGCCGGCCGACCAGATGCGCAGCCGCTTCGATTTCTCACGCCGCTGCGCCAGCTCGGGCAATGCGTGGCGCTGGAGCACGTCGAACGGCCCTCGGTCACGGAAAAAGTAGGTCTCATTGTTGAGCAGCGCCTCGACCACCTGTTGCGACAAGCTTGGCTCCCTACCCATGACAAGGATTGTGATGAGCTCGTCGAGCGAGGCGATGCCGCGCTCGCGCAGCAGCGCCGCAAGCGCGGTCTCGATCCGCCAGCGGCGGCTCATCGTCAGTTGTTGGCCGGTCCGCGCTTCGAGCAGCCCGGCAAGGATTCGACTGGAGCTATCGCTCAACTGCACGCTGGCGGCTCCTCGGTACGGGACGCGATCCGCCGCGCAATCTTGTCCGGTGGCAGCACGGCGCAGGCGAGCCCGGCCTCAAGCACCGCGCGCGGCATGCCCCAGACGGCGGAGCTGCTTTCGTCCTGGGCGAGGACCGAACCGCCGCAGGCAACTAGCCGCGAGGCGCCCTCGACCCCGTCGCGGCCCATTCCCGTGAGGACGACGCCCAGCGCGCCGGCGCCGTAGATCGCGCCGACCGATCCGAACATCGGGTCCAACGAGGGCATGCAACCGCTGGCGCTCCTGCCATGCGTCAGCCGCACGACCGCGCCCGCGGACGCCGGTTCGACCGTCAAATGCGCATCGCCAGGCGCGATCAGGAGCACATCGGGCTCAAGCGGCATGCCGTCCTCGGCAATGATCGCCGGACGACGCGCCACGGCGCCGAGCTGGCGCGCGAAGACGCCCATGAAGGGGACGGGCAAATGCTGGGTGACGAGGATCGGAACGCCGATCTGGCTCGGGAGGGCATGGAACAGCGCGCCCAGCGCATGGATCCCGCCGGTCGAAGCGCCGATCGCCAGAACGTCGATCGGGTCGCTTGGCATCGCCCGCAATATTGTCCCGGATCCCTTCCGGGCGGGAGCCGGCGCCGGCTCGACCGACGCGTAGCCGAGCGCCTTGAGCTTGCCGACCAGGATCTCCGAAAACTTGCCGTTGAAGCGGCTGGTACCCGGCTTGGGCAGCGTATCGGCCGCGCCCAATGCCAACGCAGCGACTGTTTGCTCGGCACCGTCCTCGGCGAGCGAGGAGACGATCATCACCTTGGCGCCGGCGGCTGCGGCAATGATCTTCGGAATCGACTTGAGGCCGCCTGCGCCCGGCATTTCGAGGTCGAGCACGACAATGTCGATGCGGCAGGCGGCAAGCGCCTCGATCGCGTCCTCGGCGGTACCGGCGACGGCGGTGATTTCAAACGCGGGATCGGTTTCGACCATCCGCGACAGCACCGCCCGGGCGACCGTCGAATCGTCGACGATCATCAGCCGGATCCTGCGGCGTGGGTTGCGGTGATCCGAAAAGCGGTCCCGCGATCTGGCGAGCGCCCGCTCCATCGCCCCGGTCGCTCAGGCGACGCCGACGAGCTGGAGCTTGATGTGGAGCGTTTCGCGGTCGAACGGCTTCATCACATATTCGTCGGCGCCCGCCTCGAGCGCCGCGCGGATATGCGCCATGTCGTTCTCGGTTGTGCAGAAAACGACCTTGGGCTGGTCGCCGTGGCCGCGCTGCCGAAGCAGCCGCAGGAACTCCATGCCACTCATCACCGGCATGTTCCAATCAAGCAGGACGACGTCGGGCATCTTGGCCTCGCACCGGGTGAGCGCCTCTTGACCGTCCCCGGCCTCCTCGACCTCGAACTCGAGCGTCTCGAGGATATGCCGCGCAACCTTGCGGATCACCTTGGAATCATCGACGATCAAACAGCTCTTCATGTGCTCGGCTTCCCGCTTCCTGTCCCAGACCCACTAAACGTTAAGGGTAACGAAGAGCTTAAGCTCCGTTACGCCGCCGCCTTGGCCTCAACGCCAGCGACCAGGGCCGCGACATCCACCAGCAGCAGCGGACCCTGCTCGGTTTCGACCATCCCGCGCGAGACACGTTCCCAGCCGGGTCCCATCGCCGCCCGCACCGGCACGGGATCGGAACCTGCTTCGACCACGTCCTCGACCAGGTCGACGATCAGCGCATAATGATGACCGTCCAGCTCGACGACCGCCGCCTCGCGAATGCCGTCGGAGCAGTCGGTGTCGCC
>JBDTZJ010000133.1:0-4865 GCA_040005255.1 Sphingomicrobium sp. | reverse complement strand
TGCGGCGCTCCCAATGCCCGGGCAGGAATGCTCGGCGTGTTCGGACCCCCGGGCGCCTACATCCCAGGCAGCGACCTCACCTTGAAGGTCGCGGCGATCCGTGGCGTCGAGAGCCGCGGAATGATGTGCTCGTCGCGCGAACTGGAGCTTGGCGACGATCATAGCGGGATCATTGAGCTGCCCGCCGACGCCCCGGTCGGCGAGGCGTTCGCGCAATATGCCGGGCTCGACGACCCGGTGTTCGACGTCAACGTCACGCCCAACCGCCAGGACTGCATGGGCGTACGCGGCATCGCCCGCGACCTCGCTGCCGCCGGCGTCGGCACGCTCAAGCCGCTCGCCGTGCCGCAGATCGAGGGCAGTTTCGCCTGCCCCGTCCCGATCCGCATCGACGATCCCGACGGCTGTCCCGCCTTCTTCGGGCGCGCGATCAAGGACGTGAAGAACGGCGCCTCGCCCGAGTGGATGCAGCGGCGGCTGAAGGCGGCCGGCCAGCGACCGATTTCGGCGCTGGTCGATCTCACCAATTACGTAATGCTGGAGCATGGCCGGCCGGCGCACGCTTACGACATCGCCAGGCTCAATGGCGGCCTGACCGCGCGGGCGGCCAGGCCCGGCGAAAAAGTGCTGGCGCTCAACGAGAAGCATTATGAACTCCAGCCGTTCATGACCGTGATCGCGGATGACAAACAGGTCCACGACATCGGCGGCATCATGGGCGGGGAGGATTCCGGCGTCAGCGCGGCAACTGCCGACGTCATGCTCGAGGTCGCTTACTTCACGCCCGAGCGGATTGCCCGCACCGGCCAGGCTCTGGGCCTCACCAGCGATGCGCGCAGCCGCTTCGAGCGCGGCGTCGATCCCGCCTTCCTCGACGATGGCCTGGCGATTCTGACCGGACTTATCGTCGACATCTGCGGGGGCGAAGCCTCGGCGGCGCTGCGGATCGGCGAGCCGCCGGTGGAACGGCGGACCATCGTGTTCGATTTCGGCCGCACCTTGGCACTCGGCGGCATTAACGTGCCCGAGCCGCGTCAGCGGAAGATTCTCGAAAGCCTCGGCTTCGAGGTGACTGGCAACGAGGTCACCATTCCGACGTGGCGGCGTGACGTCGACGGCGCCGCCGACCTGGTCGAGGAAGTTGCCCGGATCATCGGCTATGACCAAGTGCCCTCGACGCCTCTGGACCGTGCGCCCGGCGTGGCCAAGCCGACCGCGACCCGGTCGCAACTGGTAGAACGGCGGCTGCGCCGCACCGCTGCGGCGCGCGGGCTCGACGAAGCCGTCACCTGGAGCTTCATCTCGGACGCGGAAGCGGAAGCGTTCGGAGGCGGCGCATGGCGGCTCGCCAACCCGATCAGCGAGGACATGAAGGTGATGCGCCCCTCGCTACTGCCGGGGCTGATCGCCGCTGCCCGGCGCAACCTCGACCGCGGCGCCGCTTCGGTGCGTCTGTTCGAGATTGGCCGCCGCTACCTCGGCGACACCGAGCATCCGACTCTCGGGTTTTTGCTCGCCGGCGAACGGCAGCCGCGCAGCTGGCAGGGCGGCAAGGCGCGGGCCTTCGGCGCGTTCGACGCCAAGGCTGAACTGCTGGCGCTGCTCGAGGCCGCGGGCGCGCCGGTCGCCAACCTGCAGGTCTTCCCCGGCGCCGGGCCGACCTGGCACCCGGGTCGGTCGGCGAAGCTCGGGCTTGGGCCCAAGGCGGTCCTTGCCGCCTTCGGCGAGCTTCACCCGAACCTGGCAAAGAGCCTCGAGGTGCCGGAGGACGCGGTCGCCGCCGAGATCTACCTTGACGCCATCCCCGCCCCGCGCGCCGGCGGCCACGCGCGATCGCAGTACACGCCGCCCGCGCTGCAGGCGGTCACGCGCGACTTCGCCTTCATCGTCCCGGCCGAGCTCGCCGCCGACAATCTCGCCCGTGCGATCCGCGGCGCTGATAAGGGTGCGATCGCCGCGGTTCGCCTGTTCGACCGGTTCGAGACGGCGGACGGTCTCTCGCTCGCGTTCGAGGTGACTCTGCAGCCGGCCGAGAAGAGCTTCACCGACGCTGAGATCGGCGAGATCTCGGCGCGGATCGTCGCCGCGGCGGAGAAGCTAGGCGCTCGACTGAGGAGCTGATTCGAGCGCGTTGATCGCGGCGTGAACGCGGGTCTCGACGGCCTTGCGGTCGAGCCCGGGCGGGATCGTCTCACCCACCTTGAACGTGACCGTTCCGCTGCGGTGAATCAACCCGCGCCCCCACAGCCGGCCGCTATCGACCGCCACCGGCACCACCGGCAATCCCAGCGCTCGATACAGCGCGGCGAAGCCGGACTTGAGCGGCGGCATTTCGCCGACACGCACCCGCGTGCCTTCCGGGTAGATGTTGACCGGACGCCCGGTGGCGATTGCCTGCCGTCCTTCTTCGACTAAGGCCCGCAGCGCCTTTGCGCCGGCGGAGCGCTCGACCGCGATGACGCCATAACGCCGCGTCATCCGGCCGAAGAGCGGGATATCGGCCAGCTCCTTTTTGATCACGATCACCGGCAGGCGGGTCAAACGCACCATCTCCATCGTCTCCAGCATTGACTGGTGTTTGACCGCGATGAGATGCGCGCCGGGCGGGATGGTGCCCTCGACCCTGATCCGGATCCCGAGCAGGTTTGTCACCAGCCAGTGGTGGAGCTCGACCCAACTCAGCACCACCGCCAGGGTCGGCCGCCGGCCAAGGAGCGTGGCGACCATCCCGACCAGCACCCACAAGACCGTCGCCGGGTAGAAGATCGCGGCATAGAGCAGCGACCGCAGCGCGGTCACAGGTCGGCCCACACCGCCAGCCGGCGCAGGACATATTTGTTGTACTCGCCGAACAGGGTGAGGAAGCTCGGCTCCGTCCGGACGGCGTCGGTGGTCAGCGCATACTTGCCGTGCAGGACCTTGTCGAACTCGTAGCGCGCGCGGCGCATGTGCCAGTCGCTCGTGATCAGCCGCACCGACTTATACTGGTGGCGCGCGAGCCAGCGCCCGGCTTCTTCGGCGTTCGACCGGGTATCCACGGACTCGCTGCCGAGGTCGACGCAGCAGTCGAGCCACGAGCGGCTGCCCGGGATGCGCCGCGCAAGATCGGGCTTGGTCACCGAGGGATCGACGCCGGCAACGAGCAGCCGCTTCGCCTTGTGCTGTTTAACGACATCGATGGCATGTTCAATCCGGCCCGGCCCGCCGGTCAGCACGATCGCCGCATCGGTCGCTGCCGCGCCTGCCGGCGCCGGCTTGCCGAGCGTGAACGCGAACAGCATGAAGCCGAGCGCGTAAAACAACAGCAGCAGTGCGCCGAGGCGGGCAATCATAACGCCTTGCGCAATGAACGAAGAACAGCCGTGCGCGCAACCCAGGTCGCAAGCACCGTCAGCGCCAGTGGCAACAGTGCGAGCATTAGTAGGTCGAAGGGCCCGAGCGTCGCGCCGCCCGTCAGCTCGCCGGCGAGCGCGGCGCCGCTCGCGAGCAGCAGCAGCACGAGCGCCGCGGCGAGGGCGCCGGCGAGGCTGCCGACCAGCGCGTCGATCAGGATCTTGCGCTGGAAGAGGTGGGTGACCTGGAGGTCGGTCGCGCCAATGCCGTGCATCACCTCGATGGTGAAGCGGTGGGTGTCGAGCGCGCCGCGCGCAGCCAGGACGACCGCGGCAGAGGCGGCGATGCTGAGGAGCACCACCAGGCCGAACGCGACCCATTGCAGCAGCCGCAGCGAATGGAGCAGCGGGCCGACGCTCTCGCGGTGGGCGACGATGCGGGCGCCGGGAGCGATCGACTGGGCCTGATGCTCGAGCGCCGAGAAGTTCGTTCCGGGAGCAGCGTCGAAGTCGATCAGCGCAGGTACGGGCAAATCGGCGCTTTGCGCGGCGGGCCCGAGCCAGCGTTCGAGCGTCTGTCGCATGTCGCTTTCGGGAACCGCCTCGACCGCAGTTACGCCGGGGGTCGAGCGTACCGACTGCACGAGCGCTCCGAGGTTCGCCGCTCCGCCCGGCACCTCCAGCGCATAGCGCGACTGGATCGACCGGCTGACCAGCGCAGCAGTGCTAGCAAGGGCGAGACCGGTCGCGGCGATCAGCATGATCGAGAAGCTCATGATGGCGATAACCCAGGGCGTCGGCCCCCCGAACCGAGGACCCCCGAGCAGCCGCCGCTCGGCCGGTGAGACGAACAGCCAAGGGAACATCAGCTGTCGCTCCGTGGCGGCTGCGGCGGGTTGCGAAGCGTCCCGGTCGGATCGACCAATGTCCCATTCTCGAGCCGGATCAGCTGCGCGCCGGGCGTGGCATTGATCAGGCCGACGTCGTGGGTCGCGACGACGACGGTCGTGCCGAGGCGGTTCATGGCCGTGAACAAGCCCATCAGCCGGTTGGCCATTTCGGCGTCGACGTTGCCGGTCGGCTCGTCCGCGACGAGCAGCTCGGGCCGGTTGATCACCGCACGGGCGATGGCGACGCGTTGCTGCTCCCCGCCGGACAGGGTCGGGGGACGGGCGCTGGCGCGGTCGGCGAGGCCGACCCAGGCCAGCATTTCGCGGACCGGTCCTTCGACCTCGTCGTCGCCGGCACCGCCGACGCGCAGCGGCAGCGCGACATTGTCGAACGCGGAAAGGTGGCGGATCAGGCGGAAGTCCTGAAACACCACGCCGATCCGCCGGCGGAATGGCGGAAGCGCGTCGCGCGGCGCGTCGCTCAGCTCCTCGCCGAACAGCTTGATCCGCCCACGTGTCGGGCGCTGCGCCAGGTAGAGCAATTTCAGGAGCGAGGTCTTGCCGGCGCCCGATGGACCGGTGAGGAAATAGAAGGAGCCGGTGCGCAAGCGGAAGTCGAGGTCGCGCAGCACTTCGGCCCCCG
>JBDTZJ010000017.1:0-16480 GCA_040005255.1 Sphingomicrobium sp. | reverse complement strand
CCGGACTTGATCGATTGGTAGCAGCGCTCGAGCAGGTCATGCGTCTCGCCGCGCAGGTCGCCGCTCTGCAACGCCGCCTGCCATTTTTCCTTGAGATAGTCCTCGCCGCGCTCGACCTCGTTGATGATCGCCTTCTCGTCGCGGCCGGTGATCGCGGCTTTCAGGTCCTCGAAACGCTGGTGCACCTTACCGAGGAACGACCCGCCGTCCTCTGGATTTCCGCCCAGGCGCCGCACTTCCTCGCGGAGCTGCTGGACGACTTCCTGGCGCTCGTCGGCGCGACTCCGGAAGATCTTGCGGAAGCGCTCATTGTCGATGTTCTGGGCGCTATCCTCGTATCCGGTGATGCTGTCGATTGTGGTCGCGATCAGGGTATTGAGCGTGCTGATCGTGTCGGAATGTTCGGCCATGGTCGTACTCCGCTGTGTGTGGGGATTGGTTCGAGTGGAGAACGCTCGAACGCTCCGGTTGATGCGCGCTCGGCCAGGATAATTGTGGTCGCCGGGCGCGAATTATTGTCACTTGAGCGCGGGCATTGACCAAGAGGGGGCGAGTCGATGGCACTGACCCGAAGGGCCCTGCTCGAACACATCGGGCAGGCAGGCGGCCTCGGCGCCGCCTACATGGCGATGGAGGCGATGGGCCTGGCGCTGCCGACCCCCGCGGGCGCCGAGAATTTCACACTTGCGCCGGCAAGCGGCGGGGGCCGGTCGGTAGTCATCCTCGGCGCCGGCATCGCCGGCCTGGTCTCGGCCTACGAGCTGAGCCGTGCGGGCTATCGCGTCACCGTGCTCGAAGCTCGCGACCGGACCGGGGGGCGCGTGTGGACCATCCGCGGCGGCGACCGGATCGTCCAGATGGGCCGGCCGGAGCAGCGCGCTGCATTCGATCCTGGCCTGTATTTCAACGCCGGCGCTGCACGGATTCCGAGCACGCATCGAGTGATCCTCGGCTACGCGCGACGCTTTGGCGTCCCGCTCGAAACGTTCGTCAACGTCAACCGAAGCGCCGGCTGGGACTTCCGCGGTAAGGTCAATCATGAGCGGCGCATGGTGAACGACATGCGCGGCCATCTCGCCGAGCTGCTCGCCAAGGCGATCGACCGGAAAGCGCTCGACGGGCTCGTCTCGGCGGACGAACTTCACGCTGTCCGCCAGTTCCTCGGCCTTTATGGCAATGTGGGCCCGGACGGGCGCTACGTGCCGGGCCCCCCGTCAGGGTGGGCTGAGACGCCCGGCGGCTACTCGAAACCGGGCAGGCTTCTGCCGGCGCTCGGCTGGAGTGAGTTGGTCCCGAACGCGTCGGCCTCGTTCCCGTACATCTTCGAGCATCTCGCTGACATGCAGGCGACCATGCTGCAGCCGGTCGGCGGAATGGATCGCATCCCGCACGCGATCTACGAGCAGGTGAGGCCGCTGGTCAGGCTCAACACTTCGGTCAGCGCCATTCGACGCGCTGGCGAGCGGGCGCGGATCGAGACGCCGCGTGGCAGTTTAGACGCCGATTATTGCGTTTGTACGCTCCCGGCCAACATCCTTGCCAAGGTGCCGAACGACTTCTCCGCGGCCAAAAAAGCCGCGCTGCAGAACGTTCCCTATCTCCAGTGCGTGAAGGTCGCCTTCGAGTCGCCGCGCTTCTGGGAAGCTGACGGACTCTACGGCGGGATCGCCTGGACCGACCGAATGAACGAGAACGTCCTTTATCCATCGAGCGGCTTCGGAAGCGCCAAGGGCGTACTCGTGAATTATGCGGCGGGATGGTTCGACATCGACGGTCCAGTCCGCTTCGCCGCGCTCAGCAATGAGGAGCGCTTCCGCATCTGCAAGGCGTCGGTGGAAGCGCTCCATCCGGGCTCGTCACGGCAGCTGAGCAAAGCAGTCGCAGTCGCCTGGGGCCTGACGCCCTGGTCGGAGGGGGCTGGAGCGATCGGCGCCGACTTTGACGACAGCCTGCCCGGTACCCTTCGCGGGCCACGCTATCAGGAGCTCCTCAAGCCCGAAGGTCCGATCGTCTTTGCAGGTGAGCATCTCAGCCACGTCGGGCTTTGGCAGGAAGGCGCCGCGCTCTCCGCGCACGAAGCGCTGGAGCTCGTCGCGGCAATGGCCAAGGCACAGGCGGCCTAGTGCCTGACGTTGATCGAAGAATGAGGGCTGATCGACGAGGAGTACGTGACGGCTGGCGCGCGCCGCCCGGCAACAATAAAAGGCACCAACCGCCATCTGGGGTACGATCCATGCGCATTTCCTCGCTTGCCGCATTTTCGCTTATTCTCGCCGCGCTGCCCGCCACTGCGACCGCCGCGCCCGTCGGCAGCCTTGCCGCTGCTCTGGCCGCGCCCGATAGGCGGCCCGACAATGTGAAGCTGGACAAGGGCCGCAAGCCGGCCGCCGTGCTCCAGTATCTCGGGCTCAAGCCCGGTATGAAGGTCCTCGATCTGTTCGGGGCCAATGGCTATTGGGCCGAGATCATGGTCCCGGTGATCGGTCCCAAGGGGCACGATACGATTTGGACGCCTACCCAATTTTTCAACGACAAGGCGAAGGCTTATACTGCCGGATACGCTGCGAAGCATCCGAATGTTACCTTCATTACATCGCCATTCGAGGCGCCGGATCTCCCCAAAAACTACGCCGACTTCGTGATTTTGAATGACAATTATCACGACACCTACTGGCAGAACGATAAGTACAAGATCCCGAAGATGGACCCCAACGCGTTCTTGAAGGCGGTCTATGCGGCGATGAAGCCCGGCGCGGTCATCGGCGTCATCGACCACATCGCCAACAAGAACGACGACCCGCGCGCGACGGTGGAGAATTTCCATCGCATTGACCCGGAAGTGGTCAAGGCCGACTTCAAGCGCGCCGGCTTCGTTCTCGCGGGAACGAGCGACCTGCTACGCAACCCGGCAGACGACCATAGCCTCCTGGTGTTCGATCCGAAGGTCGCCGGTCACACTGATCGCTTCATCTTCAAGTTCAAGAAGCCGCGTTGACGGAGCCCGCCAGCAAGCCGGACCGGGCGGGCGAGGGGCGCAACTTCCGCGCTTATTACGCCCTCGCCGCGCTCGTCGTCGGGCTCATTGCGGGAATGCTCGCCGACCAGCTCGGCCAGGTCGAGCGCGACGGGGCGCTCGGCGTCGCCTCGTTCGTCGGCACTTTGTGGCTGAATGCGCTCAAGATGACGGTCATCCCGCTCGTCGTCGCGCTGCTCGTCGTCGGCGTCGCCAAGAGTGCGGAAGCGGCGCAGACCGGGCGCGTCGCCGGGCGGTCCGTGCTGTGGATCGTCATCATCTGCACGGCTTCGGCCGTTTTTGGCGCGGTCGCGACGGTGGCGCTGACGGACGCCTTCCCGCTGCCGCGCGCAACCGCGGCTCTGCTCCAGGGCGCGCTTGCCAATGTCGACAAGGCGACGGGGCCGCTGCCCGGGCCTGCGGAATTCTTTAAGGGCGTCATCCCGCCGAACCTGTTCGCCGCCGCCAATAACGGCGACATCCTGCCGCTGGCCGTGTTCGCTTTGCTGTTTGGGCTGGCGCTGACCCGCCTTGCAGCGCCGGCGCGCAAGTCCGTCGTTGGCCTGTTCGAGGCGATCGGCGATGCGTTCGTGGTGATCATCGACTGGGTACTGGTGCTTGCACCGCTCGGCGTGTTCGCACTCGCCTTCACTGTCGGCGCTGCGGCCGGCGGCGCGGCCTTCGCCGGCCTCGGTCACTATGTCGTCATCATCTCGTTGATCGGGGTGTTCGTCACCTTGGCCGCCTATCCGCTCGCCGCACTCGTCGGCAACGTTGGCACGGCGACGTTCGCGCGCGGGATGGTCGGCCCGCAGACGGTGGCGATCTCCACCCGTTCTTCGCTCGCTTCGCTGCCGGCGATGCTCACCGCGTCGCGCGAAATGGGCATTCGCGAGACTGTTGCCGACGTCACTCTGCCCATAGCTGTCGCGCTGTACCGGGCCACCGGCCCGGCGATGAACACGGCAGTGGCATTCTATGTCGCGCACTGGCTCGGCATCCAGCCGAGCGTGTCGCAGATGATCGCGGCGACCGCCGTCGGCGCAGTGATGAGCTACGGCGCGGTCAGCTTACCCGGGGAGGTCAGCTACATCAGCTCGATCGCCCCCATCGCGTTCGCGCTTGGCGTGCCGATTGCCCCGCTGGGGCTGCTCGTCGCTGTCGAGATGGTGCCCGACATCTTCCGCACCGTCGGCAACGTGACCCACGACGTCGCGCTCGTCAGCATCGTCGATCGCGGTGTCGGCGGCGACTAGCGGCCTGCGATGACTCGGACCCGGTCCGAATAAAGCCGGCCGACCGGCTGCTCGATGCCGTCGGCAAGCCGCGCGATCCAGCGGCCAGACGGATTGCGGGTGAAGCCGGCAATGAAGTCCTTGCGCACGATCGCCGAGCGGTGGAGGCGGACAAACAGTTCTGGGTTCAGCCCTTCCTCCAGCGCCGCCATCGAATGGTGGATCAGCCAGCTGCGCCGCCCGACGTGAAGCCGCATGTAATCGCGCTCTGCCGACACGCGATCGACATCGCGCGAGGCGATGCGCACCAACCCCGACAAGTCCGACGCCCAGAATTCGTCGAGCCACTGCGAGACCTTGCCCGACGCCGGCTGGGCGCTGCGCTGTTGCAGGTAGACGCGCGCGCGGTCGAGCGCGCGCTGCAGTCGATTGGGTTCGACCGGCTTCATCAGATAATCGACCGCCTCAACCTCAAACGCGGCGACCGCGAACTGGTCGAAGGCGGTGACGAAGACGACGGCCGGGGAGGGGTTCTGCGCGGCAAGCGCTCGGGCGACGCCGATCCCGTCGAGGCCGGGCATGGCGATGTCGAGCAGCAGCACGTCGGGGTTCAGCGCCTCGGTCAGGTTGATGGCGCTATCGCCGTCGCTGGCCGTGCCGACCAGCTGCGCACCCTCGGCACGCGCCAGCAGCAGCTGAAGCCGCTCGGCGGCGAGCGGTTCGTCATCGGCAATGAGGACGCGCAGCGGCTTAGTCTCGACCATTGGTTTCCACCGGCATGGTCAGCACCACCTTGTATCCGCCGCCGGTCATCGGCCCGTATCGGCAGTTCGCACGGCTACCCCAGCGCGCCTCGAGCCGCTGGCTAACGTTGGCGAGGCCGAGGCCGGTCCCTTCATGCGTCGCGGCCGGCAACTCGTCCTTCCCGCCATGCTTCAGCCGATTGCTGATCTCCAGCGCCATCCGGCTGTCATCGATCTGGCGCGCCGCGATCCGCACCAGCACGACCTTGCGGCTCTTGGACACGCCGTACTTGATGGCATTCTCGACGATCGGCTGGAGCAGCAGCGCCGGCAGACGTGCCTGCTCCAGCTCCTTGGGAACATCGATTTCGACCGTGAGGCGATCGGGGAAGCGCGCCATCTCGATGTCCAGATACAGTCGTTGCAGGTCGATCTCCTCGGCCAGGCTGACGTCGGCGCCCGGGTCGAACGACAGGCTGGTGCGGAAGAAGGTCGACAAGGCGAGCAGCATGGTTTCGGCGCGGTCGGTCCGCCCCGTCATCACCAACGACGACAGCGAGTTCAAAGTATTGAACAGGAAGTGCGGGTTGACCTGGTAGCGCAGGGCCCGGACCTGCGCGGCCTGGGCCGCGCTTTCCGCATCGGCCAGCCGCCGCTGCACGCCGAGCGCCTCCGACTGCGCCTGATAGGCAAGATAGAAAGCGCTCCAGCCGATGTAGAAGAACAGCCAGGTGACGGCGATATCGAGCGCATACCGGACGCGCTTCATCGAATCGAGCTCGCGCACCTTGGGCATCGTAAGAACCAAAGGCTCCTGCGCGGTACGCTCGATCCTGATCTGATTGCCCTTCTCGACGACCGTGAAGCCCTCGCGCGCCTGGAAGCGGAACTCCTCCTTGCTCTCGTGCATGAGGTCTTCGATCATGACCAGCGTCCCGCCCATCACCACTGACGCAATGGCCGAGCTGACCCCGGCGATGATCGCCTTGCGGCGAATGCTGGAGCCGGTCGCGAAGGTGCTGATCGCCGCGTAAATGAGGCCTGTGATGAGCAGTCCGATGCCGACCACGATCAGCTTGTTTTGGAGCGTGGTCCACGGGTCGGAGCCGAGGAAAGCGCGAACGGCGACTGTCAGTGCGTAGAAGCACCAGAAGCCGACGATCGATTTGAGGGCGAACGGCCAATCGGCAAACCGGGTCCGGACCGTCGGTGGGGGCATCATGAGCATTGGCACCGTCATGTCCCAAAACTCCCGCCACGCAAACCGCCCCCTGCCCATTGGCAGAACTGCCGCCGCAGCCGGTCGAAACGAGACGGGCCACGGAACGCCTGCGCCGCTCCCCTCGTTTCCCGGTTGCAATGTTAGGGCAAGGAGACCCTGCTGTGAATGCAGCGAAGGATTCGGATTGCGCGCCGCCGGCTGTGATCTCGTCACCGCCGGAACGCGAGCTTGAGCGCAAGCTGAAGCTCAAGCCTGGTGACCCCGATGCCAAGGCCGACGTCGGTAGCGATGAATCGATGGACGCGTCCGATCCGCCCGCCTCAGCGCAGCCAGGCAATTCCGACAAACCGGCGCCATCGTCAGGCTTTCCGGAGAATTCAGGCGAATAGTGACGGCTGCGTCACAAAAATGCACCGCCGTTGCAAATAATCAACAATCCACAGTTTTCCCGGTGTGGGCGAATTTCTAGCCTAGACGCAGGGACTCCCCTCTGATTCAATCTGAACGGGGGGTGGGACTGTGGTTAATAAATGCGCAACTACTCGCGCCGCATGATCCCGCCTGTGGAAGAGGAGTCGGGTTCATGATTACGCGGACCAGTCAGCCGGCTAGCGGGGCCATGCTGATCTCCGAGATGAAGGAGTTCGCAGGCTTCACCAAAGCGACGCAGCGGTACGTCCGCCGCTCGCTCGACGTCGCCTATGGCCGCCGCGACCCGATCGAATGCTGGGCTCGTGATGAAGGCGAAGCCGCCTCGATCCGTGCCCAGGCCCGCCTCTACAAGCAACTCGATCATCTGCGTCTTCAGGTGCCCGACGACAGCGGCCTCGACATGATCGAGCCGTTCATCGGCATGCTGATCACGCTCAGCGCGTTCGACCTCGGCCAGGACCGGTTGCCCAATTTTGCCGCTTACCGTTTCCTTTACGAGCGGCTCATTGGCGCCGCGTCGCGCCCATGGCTGCCGAGTGCCTTTTGTTCCTCGGCGGCACTGCCGCACCTTCACCCGGACCGTCGCCGGACCCTGCTTCAGTCGATCAGCGAAAGCGCCGCGACCGCGCCCGGCTGGTCTGGCCGCGAGCCGGTGTTCTGGCCGGAGTGGGTCGAGAAGGTCGACCTCCAGGCGGCCGCCTAGGACACTTCTTTAGGCAGGCTCGCGCGTACCGAGCTTCTCTACCAGTCCCCGCGCGAAATCGATCAACGTGTCGTCGCGCGCGCCCATGATCAGGATCCGGTCGCCGGCCCGCGCCTCAACGACGAGCGCATCGGCGATCTGCGAACGTTCGGCGATGTGCTCGGCATTCCGGCTGTGCGAACCAACCTCCTGAGCAAGCCAGTCCGAACCCCGCACCTTGTCGATGGTCCCGCCCTGGTAAACGGGGTCGGGAAGGTAGAGGCGGTCGTCCGGGGCCATCCCGTCGGCAAGGCTCTCCGCCAGCGGCTCGCCCATCTTGGCCAGCGGGCCATAGCCGTGGGGCTGGAACATGATCAGCAAGCGGCCGGGCTGTGCGCGCAGCGTTGCGAGGGTCGCGGCGATCTTGTCGGGGTTGTGCGCGAAGTCGTCGATCACCGTAACTCCGCCGGCTTCGCCGACGATCTCGAGCCGGCGCCTCAGACCCTCGAAACGCGCGATCGCGGTCACCGCATCCTCGACTCGGACGCCGAGCGCCCGCGCGGCGGTGATCGCCGCCAGCGCGTTGGACGCATTGTGCCGGCCGGGAACGCCTAGCTGCACGTCGTAGCGCGTGCCTTCGGCTTCCACCGCGCAGCGGACGCCCTCCGCCTCCAGCTGGAGATCCTTGCCCATGAAGTCGGCGCTTGGGGCATCGAAGCCGTACCCAATGAGCTTGTCGCGCGGCACGGTCTCGGAAAGGGCGCGGGTCTCGGGATCGTCGAGATTGACCACTGCCTTGCGCGATGAGTTGAGGAAGTGGGCGAACAGCTGGCGAAGCTCGTCCATCTCCTTGTGGTCGAGGCTGATGTTGGTCAGCACCGCGACCTCTGGGCGATAGAGGGCGATCGAGCCGTCGCTCTCGTCGACCTCGCTGACGAACAGCTCGGGATCGCCGACCAAAGCGCTGGCGAAGGGCGCGCTCGGCGTCACGAAATTCTTCATCACCGCGCCGTTCATTACCGTCGGCTGGCGATGGCAGGCGTGAAGGATCCAGCCGATCATGCCCGTGACCGTCGACTTGCCGCTGGTCCCGCCGACCGCGACGCTGCGCTGCGCCGAGTTGAGCAGCCGCGCGAGGAACTCGGGGCGGGTCAGGTGGGTCAGGCCCAGCTCCTTTGCTCGGACGACGTCCGGCACCGTGGCCTCGATCGCCGCCGACGTGACCAACGTCATTCCCGGCTGCAGGCCCGATCCGTCCTGCGGGAACAGCTGGATCCCGAGCGAGCGGAGATAGTCGAACTTGTGAGGCGTCCGCCCCGCGTCGAGCGAGCGGTCCGAGCCCGAAACGCGGGCGCCGCCGGCGCGGACAATCGAGGCGAGCGGAAGCATCCCGCTGCCGCCGATGCCGCTGAAGAAAACCGGAGAATCAATCATGGGCGCGCCCTATTGGGTGCCGCGCTGCTTGGCTAGCGGCAGGCTCCTCCGCCTGGCCAGCCGGTCCAGCCCGGGCCGCGGACAAACCGCCCCGGTTTCGCGCCCGTGTGCTTGCCGTCCTTCCAGACCTGGACACCATTGACGAACACGTCCTCGACGCCCGCGGCGAGCTGCTGCGGCTTGGCGAAAGTCGCACTGTCGCGGATCGTCGCCGGATCGAACACGACGACGTCGGCATAATAGCCCGGCTTCAGCCAGCCGCGCTGCTTGATCGCGAGGTTGGTTGCCGGGAGCGAGGTCAGCCGCCGGATCGCGTCCTGCAGGCTGGTCGTCTTGTCGTCGCGCACGTAGCGGCCCAGCAGTCGGGCGACATTGCCGTAGGCGCGCGGATGGGTGCTCGATTTGAGAAACACGCCTTCCGGCGCCTGACTGGCGGCGTCGGAGCCGAAGCTCATCCACGGCAGCGCAGTCTCGCGGCGGACATTGTCCTCGTTCATGCTGAAATAGACGACGCCGATGCGCGTCCCATCCTCGGCGACGAGGTCGGCGGCGGTTTCTTCAGGCGACTTGCCGCGCATGCGCCCTACCTCAGCCAGCGTCTTGCCGGTAAGCGGCTTCAACCGCGCCGTCTTGAACGACACCAGCAGCACCTTGTCGGGATCGTTGATGACCAGCTTGGTATTCTCCGACGCATCCGGCTTGTGCATGTCAGCGATCGCCCGCGCCCGTAGCTTGGGGTCCTTCAGCCGAGCGACCCATTTCTCCAACCCGCCGTCCTGGATCCACAGCGGGAAGGCGGCGTCGAGGCCGGTCGAGCTTGCCGGATAGGTGTACATGTCGGCGGTGATCCTTAGGCCGGCGGCGCGCGCCTGGTTCACCTTGGCGATGGCGGCGTCGATTTTGCCCCAATTGTCCTTGCCCGCCTGCTTGTAGTGGTAGATTTCGGCCGGTGCGCCGGAATCGCGCGAAACGCGGACTAGCTCGTCGAGAGCCTCCAGCAGCTTCGGGCCCTCGTCGCGGATGTGGCTGATGTACATGCCGCCGCATTTCCCCGCTTCATTCGCCAGGGCTGTCAGTTCCGGCGTCTCGGCGAAGTTGGCGGGCGCGTAGATCAAAGACGACCCAACGCCGACGGCCCCCTCCTTCATTGCCGAGCGGACCAGCGCCCGCATCCGCGCCAGCTGCGCCGGGGTCGGATCGACATCCTTTTCCCCGAGTTCGTGGACCCGAACGGTCGACGCGCCGACAAAGGAGGCGACATTGGGCGTGACTCCCTTGCGCTGCAGATAGGTCAGATACTGGCCGAGCGTCGTCCATCGGATTGGATATTTGATGTCGCCCTGGCGCTTGATCGCGAGCCGTTTCATCTCCTGATTCCACGGGCCGTAAGATTCTCCCTCGCCGAAGACTTCGAGGGTGACGCCCTGAGCCGTGTCGCTCATGCCGCGGCCGTCGGCGATCAGGCTGTCGACCGCCCAGCTCAGCATGTTGATAAAGCCCGGCGAAACGGCCTTGCCGGACGCATCAACGGTCCGCGCGGCGCGGCCCGTGGCGTGCGAACCGACATAGACGATCCTGTCGCCCTTCAGCGCCACGTCGCCTACGTACGGCGCGCTGCCGGAGCCGTCGTATAGGGTGCCGCCGCGGATCAGAACGCTGTAGTCCGCGGGCGGCGCGGCAGAAATGACGCTTGCGGCGGCGGCGAACGCGATCGCAACTTTCTTGTCCATGGGGGCCCTCTCTCTACCGTGTCCAAAGCTGCCCGATCTGACCGCCCGGCACCACACCCAAATGCGCCTGCGGCGCAGCGTTGGCTGGCTGCGGCAGGCCGATGCACGACGAGGCTCGCAAGACGGCGGGAGACTTGGCATTCTCCGCGCCTGAGGGGGAGGTATTTCGTGGGACATATCCGACTGATCTGGGCGGGCCTTGCCCTGGCATTCATGGGTTCGATCGCCTCGGCGCAGCAGACCGTGCCCGACGCGTCTCCGCCGCCGCCGCCGGCCTATGTCGCCCCAGCGCCGCCGCCCTTCCCGAATTTCGGGCGGGAGCCGAGTGTCCGTCGTCATGGCACGGTGGCGAAGAGCCGCCATGTCGCTAGTCCGCGCCGCGCGCAGGCGAGCACGCGGCATCGCGAGGTCACGCATCGCGCACGCGGCACCAAGCAACATCGTGTGACCGAGCGCCGCCAGCGGACCGGGCGGCATCACGCCGTGAAGCAGGCTTCCCATCCGAAGGCGAAGCACGGCCGCGCCGCCGAGGCTCAGCGCCTGCTGAAACGTAATCGTCATGAGGCGGCCAGCAAGCGCCACACCCAGCACACGGTGAAGCAGAGCCGTCATGAGACGGTCAAGGATCGCCACCAGGCTCGGCGCGCGGTGAAGCCGGACCGTCGTCAGGCAGTCAAGGACCGTGATCAGACGCGGCAAAAGGCGAAACCGCGTCATCAGGCGGCCAAGGATCGCCACCAGGCGCGGCGCGACGCCAGGACGGACCGTCACAATAAAGCGAAGGACAAGCACGCGGCGAAGCCCGCTCGTCATCCCAAAGCGAAGGACAAGCGGGCGGCGCCCGCCACGGCCAAGTCCGCCACCAAGGATCAGCATTCCGTGAAACCGGTGAAAAAGGTTCGGCACGAGCAGCCCGCGCGGAAACGGCACACGCGCTGATCGCGGCGGCCATTGCGGAGATCGGCCTGCTCCCGCCATAAGCGCTACCCATGCGCATCGCCGTGGTCGCCCCGAGTTGCAGGCTGACGGAACAGGCGGCCGAGGCCGTCCGGACGATCGTCGCCCGTCGCGCCGATTGCGAGCTCACCATCCACCCGCAATGCTTTCTCTCTGAGGGCCATTTCGCCGGACCCGACGAGGCGCGGTTGGCGGCATTGCGCGAGGTCATGGCCGAAACCTCCATTGACGCGGTCTGGTTCGCACGCGGGGGCTATGGCTCGAACCGTATTGCCGAAGCCGCGCTCCTCGACCTTCCGGCGGCTGCGCGCGGCAAGCTGTATATGGGCTACAGCGATGCCGGCTTTCTTCACGCCGGTTTTCACAATGCGGGGCTCGAGGTCGCGTGGGGGCCGATGCCGCAGGACGTGATGCGCTCCGGCGGCGAGGCAGCGGTCGATCGCGCGCTCGATTGGCTGGTCCGGCGCGACCCTTCAGCGCTCGAGCCGGCGCTCGACGGACCGGCGATGGGGTTCAACCTCACGGTCCTCTCGAACCTGCTCGGGACCCCGCTCGAGCCCGACTTCACCGGCGTGGACTTGCTGATCGAGGAGGTCGGCGAGCAGCTTTACCGGATCGACCGGTCGATGTTCCACGTCACGGCAAGCCCGGCCATCAGCAACGTGCGCCGAATTCGCCTTGGCAGGGTCGCCGACGTGCTTCCCAACGACCCGGACTTCGCGAGCGACGAGGCATCGATCGTCGAGCAATGGTGCGCGCGCTCGGGCATCGCTTTTGGCGGGCGCGCCGACATCGGCCATGATAGCCGTAACCGCGTCGTTCCGTTTCCGATGAGAAACGACTGAATTTCCCTCTGCTAGAGCATTGCAATGCGTCCCGCTTTGCGCTCTATCACTAGGAGGAACAACAGGAGGGCCACGATGGCACAAGGCGCACGTAAGGCAGGGGGCGGACTGGCCCGCCCGGTTCAACCTTCGGCGGATCTCGCGGCGATTACCGGCAGCGCTCCGCTGCCGCGCAGCCAGGTCGTTTCGAAGATGTGGGACCACATTCGTAAGAACAACCTGCAAAACCCGCAAAACAAACGGGAAATTCTCGCGGACGACAAGCTGAAGAAGATCTTTGGGGGCAAGGACCGGGTGAGCATGTTCGAGATGAACAAGCACCTGTCGAACCACCTGAAGTAGGCGTCCGCCACTTCAGGCCAGAAGGGGATCCGCATTCGCGGGTCCCCTTTTCTTATGTGAAAACCTCGCGACTCGGCCTGACAGTCAGCCGCGCCACACGCTCTCAAGCCGCTCCTGGGTCACCGGATAGCCGAGATTGTCGGGTATGGTGATGAAACGCTCGCCATCGCGCTCCTCGACCCACGGCGTCACTGGAGCGATCTCGTAAGCGAGTGCGTCGGCGCGGATCGCCTCGAACGAGGGATGCTGCGCGAGCCGCTCGAGGGTGCGCCGCGTCGGAAAAATGAGCCGTGCTTTGCCGCTCCCGTCGCGCTCCAGCACTTGCACCGCGCCGAGCCACTCCGCGCCGGCGCATTCGCCTTCGATCACGCGCGGCTGCCAGTCGCCGGGCGGGCAGCGCGCGATGAAGAACAAGGTGTCGAAGCGGCGGACCGCGTGGAATTTCGGAACCCACCGCGCGAAGGGCGTCAGCGCGGCCGCGTCGAGCGCAAGTCCGTGCTCGCGCAGCAACTTGGCGAACGGCCGGTCGGCGACGAGCTCGTCCTGAAGCGCGCCTGCCGTTGCTGCGTCGGGCAGCGGCGTGAGGCCCACCGGAACGGCGGTTTCCTCGACGGTTTCGCGGATCGCTGCGACTGTAGCGGGTTCGACCCCAATTTCCGCAGCGAGCGCGCGGTCGGCGGCGTCGATCCGTCCACCGGGGAAAACCAGCGCCCCCGCCGCGAACGCCATGCCGCCGGCACGCTCGACCATCAGTAGCTCGGGCACGCCGCCAGGTGGCTCGCGCACCAGGATCAGGGTTGCCGCGGGGATGGCGTCGTCGCTCATCGTCCCGCGGACGCCAGGCTACATGCCCGCGACGTTTTGCTCGTCGGCTTCCCGTGGATTGACGACGTTGTCCTGCGTCGCCGCATTTTCGGCGTTGAGCAGGTTCTGCTGGTTGGCGCGAGCCGCCGCTTCGGCGTTCGCCGCGTCCATCGCCGCCTGGTCGGCAATCGCGTTGAGCTCGGCGTTGGGCTGGTTGAGCTCGGCGTTTTGGACGGCGTCCTCGTTGTTCCTGTTGCAGGCAGCAAGGGTGAGCGCAGCAATCCCAACAATCACAAACGCAAGTCTTTTCATCGCTTTCCGTTCCCCGTGAAGCCGCTTGTTCCGGCCAGCCATATCAGCGCGATGCTTGAGACTCACGCGGAAAATCCCTATCTAGGCGGCGCCGGTTCGCCGGCTATGTCGGTAGATTGTTGCGTGGAATAGGCACTTCGGACCCGGGGGGCAGTACCCCGGCGCCTCCACCACCAGCTGCGCCAATGGCGCCGTTGCTGATGGGGGCGAAATAGGATCGACGAGTGCAATAAAGACGCGATTGCCGATCGGTATGGATGCCACCGTGACGGCTCATAACCACAAGTGCCAACGATAACGAGGCGCTCGCTCTTGCTGCGTAACTGACGTCCTAACGGACTGAGGTTACAAGGCTAAAGCGCGGTTGGACCCCACCGGGCAACAGAAGGGGATTCCAGCGGTTCGGGGAGCACCGGGCAACAGAAGCTCCCCACTTCTTCACCTAGCCGCCATTGTTCGATAGGCTCCCGCAGAAGGGGGCTACGTTATGTTTCGCTGGACCAGGCGCCTGTTCGCCATCGCCGCGCCGCTGCTGCTCACCGGCTGCCTGTGGGGGCCGGGCAAGTTCGCGTCCGACCTGACGCTGCGCAAGGACGGCAGCTTCGTACTCGACTACCGCGGCGAGTTGGTGCTGCAGCTGCCCCCTGACGCAGAAGCCGAGCCGTGGAGCGATGCCAAGGCGACGTGCAGCGATGCTGGCAAGGCTCGCCCCTGCACCAAGGCAGAGATTGGCGAGCAGAAGACCGCCTACGACAAGAAGCGCAAGGACGGCGAGCAAATGGCCAAGATGTTCGGCCTTCCCGGTCTCGATGACGATTCCAATCGCGCCTTCGCCGCCAAGCTATCCAAATATGCAGGATGGCGCTCTGTCACCTACCGCGGAAAAGGCGTGTTCGAGGTCGATTACCATTTCGAAGGTCGGGCGACGCAGGACTTCCTGTTCCCGGCGCTCCCCGACAACAATCTCATCATCCCCTTTGTCGCCTTGAGGCGCCGCACGGATGGCTCAGTGCTGGTGACGGCGGCGGCATTTACCGGCGGAGCCGGGCCGATGAGTGCTGCCGCGGCGGGCGCAGGCGACATGGGCAAGGGCGGGCCCGTCTCGCGCGCTCAAGGCCGCTTCACCATTGTCACCGATGGCGAGATCCTGACCAACAACAGCGAGAATGGCCCCGCACCGCATGCCATCGGTCGACAGCTCCACTGGGACGTCAGCGCGGCCTCGAACAAAATCCCCGAGGCGCTGATCCGCCTGTAGCCCTCAGGAGGCGTTCGTCGAAGCGGCGGTTGCGCGCCGCCCCGCCGCTTGCCACGCTGCGCTCGCTCAACCGGGGGACACCCATGCGAAAATTGATTCTTGCCGCACTGCTCACCGCGACCGCGCCCGCCGCGTTCGCTGAACCCACGCCCAAGGAGCAGCTGCTCGTGCCGCCGAGCGATGCCACGCACTTCGTCGTCGTTTCGACCGCGGGCAAGCACGGCGACGATTACATGTGGACGCTGCCGGACGGACGGACGGCGTTTCGCGAATCGATCCTGCTGCGTGGCCTGGTCTTCGAGACCGACGAGACGATCCGGTTCGGCGCCGACGGAATGCCGGCCGAGGTCATTGTCCGCGGCGTGACGCCGAGCGGCGACGCTGCCGAGCAATTCGCGGTGACGAACGGCCAGGCGGCGTGGGTCAGCACGGTTGACAGGGGCAGCGCGGCCTATGCCGCCCCCGCTTATTACCTCCCGCTCGGCGGTCCAAACCTCAGCGCCGCCCCGCAGGTTGAACGGCTGCTTGCGCTCGGCCGAACCGGAATGGCGCTGCTCCCTTCGGGCAAGGGGACCTTCGACAAGGTCGCCTCGCTCGACGTCAGCGGTCCGCAGGGCGTCAGGCACGTCGACCTCGTGTTGCTGAAGGGGACCGGTCAAACCCCGCAGCCGGTGTGGGTCGAGAGCGGCAAATACTTCGGCGCGCTCCAGGGCCTCGGGCTGCTCCCGGCGGGCTATGAAGCCAATCTCGACAAGATGCAGGCCGCGCAGGACGCCGCCATCGCTGCGCTGGCACCCGCGACGGCCAGGAAGTTCCTGACTACCAACGCCAAGCGCCCCGTGCTGTTCAGCAACGTGAAGATCTACGATGCCGACGCCGAGCGCTTCCTCGATCATCGCTACGTCCTGACCGCAAAGGGCAAGATCGTCAGCTTGGGCACGAAGGCGCCGGCCCGGCTGCCGGCCGGGACCCGTAGGATCGACGGCGTCGGCAAGACGCTCGTCCCCGGCCTGTGGGACAGCCACATGCACGTCGGCGACGATTTCCAGACGGTTAGCGAACTCGCGCTAGGCGTGACTTCGTGTCGCAATCCGGGCGGGCCGATTGAGCTCGAGGTGTCGCAGCGCCAACGCCGCAACGCCGGCACCTTGCTCGCGCCCGAATGCTTCAACTCGGTGATTGTCGACCGCAAGGGGCCGCTGGTGGCGCAGGGCAGCCTCGCCGTTTCCAGCCTCGCTGAAACGCTGGCCGCGGTGCGCAAGATCAAGGCCAACAATCTCACCGCCGTCAAATTCTACACGTCAATGGACCCGGCCTGGATTCCGCCAGCCGCGAAGCTCGCGCATCAGCTCGGGCTTCACGTCCACGGCCATATCCCGGCGGGGATGCGCACGCTCGACGCGATTAACGCCGGCTATGACGAGATCACCCACATCTATTTCGCGACCATGCAGGCGATGCCGCAGGAGGT
>JBDTZJ010000132.1:0-4891 GCA_040005255.1 Sphingomicrobium sp. | reverse complement strand
GCTTCCACCCGTGGAACGAGGACGACCGGCATTTGCTCGGCGCCTACGCCAGCATCGCCAGCGGCACCGAGCCCCAGCGCAAAGTGCGGCGGGCGGCGTGACGCCCTCTCCCCTCCCTAGGAGGGAGGGGAGATTAAGCCGCTAGGTTAGTGCGGACATCGCCGCCAGCGAGTCCATGTAGTCGCGCCAACCCACAATCTTCCGATCTTGTATCGTGACCACCGAGATGAAGCGGTTTTCGTAGAGCTTGCCGGAGCCGACCGCGCGGCCCTGAACTTCATACTCGAGGACGACGACGCCGGGAGTCTCGGAGATGTTCACCACGAGTGCGCCTGCGCCATGCAACATATTGTCCCCGTAACCCGCATATAGAGCCATGAGGGCGTCACGGCCGACAAGCTTTGTCGGGTAGCCGGCAAATCGATATCGGAACTCGAACTCCGCGTCGGGAGCGATCGTGTCGAAGTAGTGATCACCGTCGACAAGACCGGCGAGCCCCGTTTGAATCACGTCGAAAAACGGGTCCAGCGCGGCATAGTCCGCGTATCTAGACTTCACCACGAACTCCCCCTCGGGCAGTCAACGCGTTCAATTACCGAGGAGCGTCGAGAGGACATTTTGCAGCTCCGTCTCTCCGCGCCAGAACGGGTGACCGCCTTCCCACACCACAATGTCGGTATTGAATCCGTGGGTCAGCTCCTGGACGAGATGAGCCCACTCCGCGTTCATGCCTGCGCCCATCAGGGCTGGCACCATCGCTTCCTCCGGTGCCTGTTGCACCGCGATGGGTTTTCCGACGATTCGCTCGACAGCTGCCGCGACATCGCGCGGTGAGTACTCGCGCGGACCCGCCAGCTCGATAACCCGTTTGCCGCTCCCGCCCTCAGTCAGCAAGCGCGCAGCGGCTAGACCGACGTCCCGCGTCGCAACCTGGGCGATCGCCTTGTCCGCGACAAGGAACGTCGGAAGGACGCCCTGCTCGACAGCGGGGAGCGGCCCACCCCAATTCTCCATGAGGTAAGCCGCACGGACGAACGTCACGGCCGCTTTGGCTCGACCGAATATCGTCTCTGCATCGTGGAGGCCGAGCACCGGGCCGGTGCCAGCCGATTGCTGTGCGCCAATGGACGAAAGCAAGACGATATGCGGGACGCCTGCGGCCTCGGCTGCTGCCGCGATGGTGTTTGCGCGGCGGTTGTTGTCCACGCGCACCTGGCTCGAACCGAAGTTCGGGGGAAGCAGGACGTAGACGCCCTCCGCGCCGCTGAAGGCACGCTCCAGCGATGCCCCCTCGTCGACATCGGCGATCGCGACATCCGCGCCGGCTTCGCCCCACGCCTTCCCCTTTGCCGCGTCGTGCAACACGACCCGGACTTCCTTCTTCTGCCGCAGCAACGTCTCGGCAGCGACCTTGCCTGTATTTCCCGAAGCACCAAGCACGGCGAACATTGCGAGCCACCTCCGCGTTGCGCGACTCCGGGCCGCGAAGGGACCCTGCGCTATCCCCAGTCATGTTTCCAGTCGATGCCGTACCCGCCGATGACCCTCACCTTGATGTGGAGGGGCAGGGGCGCGCGAAGCGCGACGAAGGGGCCCCTCCACCGCCTACGGCGGTCCCCCTCCCCTGCAAATGCAGGGGAGGATGAATCAGGCCGCGAGCGCCTCTCCATCATCCTCGCCGGCGATCTCGTCCGCCTTCAGCACCAGCCGCATCAGTCGCGCCGGGACCTCGGTGTCTCGCGCGCAGCTTAGCCGCGGGGCGACGATGCCGGTCGGCTCGAAGCCGAGCTTCTCGAGCACCCGGCCCGAGGCCGGATTGTCGAGGAAGTGCGAGCCTTCGATTCGCTCCAGCCCGAGCGCCCGGGCGATGGCGATCAGCGCGGCGCAGGCCTCGGTCGCAAGGCCGCGGCCCCAGAACGGGCGGGCGAGCCAATAGCCGAGCTCGACCGCGCCCGACGGACGCCGGCCGAGGCCGCACGCGCCCGCCAGCTGCGCCGGCCCCCCGCCGAGGTCGAAGATGAGGCAGGAGGGCAGGCCCGGATGGCGTGGGCTGGCGAGGAACGCCTCGGCGTCGCGCATGCTGTAGGGCCACGGGACGTTGGCCAGGCTCCGGGCGATCGCCTCGTCGGCAATTGCACCGGCAAGCGCCGGCGCGTCCTCCGGGAAGCCCGGCCTCAGCAGCAATCTTGGCGTTCGCGCGAACATCGTCCCTACTCCTCATGCGGCCGCTACGAGCGGCGCGTGACAGTTTCGGGAGAAGAATTTGGCCCTTCAAAAACGAAAGAAGGGAGGAGAGGGGGCTTCCCTCTTCTCCCTTGTGGTCTCGATCTTCGTTTAGATCTCGTCCGGGTCGCCCCCTTGTGGGAACGGCCCCTTTCTGACCGTTCCTATGCCTGGTTCTCGCTAATCGGCATGACGTGGACGTACTTGCGTCCAAGCTTGCCGTCGCGAAACGCGACTTGGCCGTCGGTAAGTGCAAAGAGGGTGTGATCCTTGCCCAGGCCGACGTTGTCGCCCGGGTGCCACTTGGTGCCGCGCTGACGCACGATGATGTTGCCGGCGCGAACGGTCTCGCTGCCGAACTTCTTCACGCCGAGGCGCTTGCTCTCACTGTCGCGGCCGTTGCGGGACGAGCCGCCTGCTTTCTTATGTGCCATGTCGGACTACTTCGCTTTCGAAGATTTCTTGGCGGCGCCCTTAGCAGGTGCAGCATTTTTTGTCGACCCGGTTTTGGGCGCAGTTCGCTTTGGGGCCTTCCCCGGAGCGGCCTTCTTGGCTGCAGGTTTCTCGGCCCCTGCAGCTTTCTGGTCGTTCGGCGCCGGATTTTCGGTCGGAGTGCCCGCGACCGCGTCGCTCGGCTGCTCCTCGCTCCGGGTGACCTTGCCTTTGGCCGGCGCAGCAGCAGCCTTCGCTGGCGCTTTGGCCGGTGCAGGTTCGGCCTTGGGCGCAGCCTTTTTCTGCTCCTTGTGGTCGCCGATCGCGACGATCTTCAGGATCGTGTGCTGCTGGCGATGACCCTTCTTGCGGCGATAATTGTGCCGGCGGCGCTTCTTGAATACCGTCACCTTGTCGGCCTTCGCCTGAGCGACGATCTCCGCCGCAACGGTCAGGCCGTCGGTCGACTTGAGGCTGCCGCCGTCGCCGGCGAGCAGCACGTCACCCAAAGTGACGCGGTCGCCCGCGTTGCCGTCGAGCTTCTCGACGACGATCTTGTCTCCCGGGGCGACGCGATATTGCTTGCCGCCCGTGCGCACGACTGCGAACATTGGCTCTTCTCTTCCACACAGAAATTTCGGTTCCCACGCGCGTGCGGGCGCAACGCCGGGACTAGCGTGGGAAAGCGCGCCGCCTATGGCAGCCGTCCGGCGGTGTCAACCGCGTCGGGCCGTCCGCGTGCCGGATGTCGCCGGCCAGCTTTCCAAAGTTAATGTGACACTTTTGTCACGATAGCAAGAATAGCGAGCCGCTGCGAAGAGCGATTGATTGACTCAAATTCGTCATGCGGCATCCTCCTTACCGCAGTGCAGCAAGCGCACACGATCGGGGGATCAATGACCAGTAACCAGTATCGACGGACACTGCTGTCGTCGGCGACAGCGCTCACCTTGGTTTTTGCGGCCGAGGCGGCCCAGGCCGCCCAGGTGGGCACCACCGCGACAGTTCCGGTGACCACGATCAGCTCTGACGAGATCGTCATCACCGGCACGCGCCGGACCGACCGGACCGTGACCAATTCCGCGTCGCCGATCGACGTGATCGGCTCGGCCGAGCTGGTCCAGCAACCAACCGCGAACCTGCTCGATACGGTCAAGAACATCGTCCCGTCATTCTTCGTCGGACAGAACACGATCTCCGACGCCTCGAGCTTCGTGCGCGCGCCGTCGCTGCGCGGCCTCCCGGGCGACGAGACACTGGTCCAAATCAACGGCAAGCGTTTCAACCGCTCGGCGCTCGTCCAGGTCTATACCGGTGGCGACACCGGCCTGTCGTTCGGATCGCAGAGCTCGGACATCGGCGCGATTCCCGCCATCGGCATCGGGAACCTGCAGATTCTGCGCGACGGCGCGACCGCCCAATATGGGTCGGACGCCATTGCCGGCGTCATGAATTTCGGGATGCGCAACGATCGCCGCGGCATCGAGCTGCAGGCGCGCTACGGTCGTTACTATGACCATGGCGACAACGTGCTCGACAGCGGCAAGAGCCGCCAGCTCGCGGGCAATGTGGGCCTGGGTATTGGACCCAGCTTCTTCCTTGATGTTGCCGGCGAATATTATGATGACGAGGGTACCAGCCGCGGCGCGACGCGACCGATCGCACTCATTTTCGCGGCGGCCAACCCGACGCTTGCTACCCAGCTGCCGAATTACCCGCTGCCGGTGCAGATCTGGGGCCTGTCGCCGCAGCACGGTTGGAAAGGCATGGTCAACAGCGGCGTCGATGTCGGGCCGACCCAAATCTACCTGACGCTGCTCGGCGCCTACAACAAGGCCAATGAGAGCTTCAATTTCCGCTCTCCGATCAGCGGTACCGCCTTGGACGTCGCAGGAATCTCGCACGGCCTTGGCAAGAACGGCGCGTTCAACAACATCTTCCTTACGCCTTGTCCGACCGGGAACGCGACTTGTCCGGCGACCACCAATGGTAATCCAGACTACGTAATAAACGGGACCACCTTCAATTTCGCTTCGATCTATCCGGCCGGCTTCACCCCGCGCTTCATCGGCATCACCAAGGAGCGCTTTGGAACGCTCGGCTGGAAGGGCAGCTTTGACAACGGCCTGACGTGGGACCTGTCGGGAACGCTGGCCAAGAACACCCTCGCCCTGTCGATGAACCATTCCTTGAGCGCCACCTACGGGCCGCAGTCGCAGACGAGCTTCCAGTTCGG
>JBDTZJ010000016.1:0-16610 GCA_040005255.1 Sphingomicrobium sp. | reverse complement strand
ACTCGTTGCGGTCCGGCGCCGTCCGGGACGTCCCGCCATACGTACTGGCCCGGCCGCAACATCTTGTCGCCAAACGCCTCGAGCATGTCGATGCGCGCCTGGCTGGCAGCGTCGCTCGCCTCCGTGCGCGCTTCATAGCTTTCGAGGGCCAGCGCCGGTGAGGCGCCGGCGAGGTTGAGGATGCACGTGCCCGCCAACGCGAGCGCAAGGGCCATACGCTTCATTTCACACCTGAAATTTGATCTTGACTTTTGCTGCGAAAATGCATCGGCGCCGAGTCGGGTTCCTTCAAAGTTGTTCAACAACCGTTCTGCGAACGAATCTCCGCGGCACTTTCATTCATTCACCTGACCCCCGCCGCGCCGCGCCTGATGCGGTGAGCCTTCGTTTCGCGGCCCGGAGAAGCGTTAAATTCTGATTTAACGACGCCCATTGCTTATTAATTGCAGCGGTGATTAGCTGCCGCGGACGATGCCGTGCTGATCAGCAATGGGCTCGCCGACCCGACGGGCGCGCGCCTCGGGCGGGTGTGCCGAAAGCTAAGAGGGGACTTGCACATGCGACACACAATGAAGGCGGCGCTTGTAGCTGCATCAATGCTCGCACTTGCGGGCTGCAGGCAGACGACTACGGCGAGCGAAAATGCGTCGGGGAACGCAAGCGCTGCTGGGACTGCCCAGGGAGCAGATCCGATTGACGGCACGTGGAAGACGGATTTGGCTTCGATCAAGATTGATTCCAAGCCCGATCAGTATTTGCTCAAAGACGGTCAGTTCTCCTGCGCGACTTGCACCCCGCCGATCGCGGTTGCTGCTGACGGCGCGTTTCATCCGGTCGATCGGCCTTACGCAGATCATATGTCGGTCAAGATTGACGATGACCACAATGTGACTCGCACCAACCAAAAGGGCGGCAAGACTACATTCCAGCAAAAGTTCAGCGTTTCGGCCGACGGCAATACATTGACCTCCACCTTCAACGACACTTCGGGAGTCAAGCCGGTGACTGGAACCTTCGTCGAGAAGCGCGCCGCCCCGGCGCCGGCTGGAGCTCATGCGATGTCAGGGTCATGGCAGCCGCAAAGGCCGACAAACGTCTCCGACGAAGGCCTGACCGTGACGATCAGCGCCGACAACGACATGCTTCATCTGAGCACGCCTGCAGGCCAAAGCTATGACGCCAAGCTCGACGGCACGGAGACTCCCATCAAGGGTGACATCGGCGGGACGACCGCTTCGGTGAAGAAGCTCGGTCCCGGAAGCTATCAGGAAACCGACAAGCGCCGTGGCAAGATCACCGACGTAATCAGAATGACAGTCGGAGCCGACGGCAAGCTCAGCATCAAAGACGAGAACAAGCTGGACGGATCGACGACGACGTCCGTCGCAAACAAGCAGTGAGACCGTGAGGCGGCTCGCCTCAGGGCGGGCCGCCCACTTCGTTAGCGACTTATTAGGCCTGCGAGCCCAAGCTTTCCGCCGGACACCTGCGGAAACCCATGAATGGCTGACGCCCCTTCAGTCACCACCGTCGTCGTGGGAGACCGCCTCCCGTGGCCGGCTGACGCATGGGAAACAGCCAAAAAGGGACCGTGCGACGCTTCCGGCATCTACCATTCTGGCGTGCGTTACGAATGCGAAATCCGGAAGATCTCTGCGTTGGGAGTGACGGTTGCAGGCGATCTCGCCCCGGCGCTCGGCGATCGCGTATCCGTAGAACTCGCCACCGGACAGCGGCCCGCGGGAAAGATCGCCTGGACCGATGGAGGAGAGGTCGGCGTCAGATTCGACGATTCGATCGACGTGATTGCGTTGCTCAACCGCAAGCTCGTCAGCCAGACCCCGGAGCGCCGAACCATGCCGCGCCTCGAGGTCCGTTGCCTCGCCCATATCAAGTGCGGGGAGAATTTTTGGCCGGCGATGTTGCGCAACATTTCGAGTGGAGGCCTTCAGCTCGAAGGCAGCGAAATGCCCGCGGTGGGAACCTACGTGTCGGTGTTCGTAGAAGGTCTCAACATCCCCGCAGGCGAGGTCATCTGGAGCCGAGGGGAGCTGATCGGGGTCGAGTTGCTCGAGGAGCTTAGCTGGACCTCGATCATCCCGTGGGTCCGGGGCGTCGTGCTGAAGGGGTGAGAAGACCAACCCGGAGGGACAGGGGCAAACGTTGTCCAGGGGTTGGACGAAAAGTCAGCTACCGGGGTCGCACGATCCTAATTTCCGCTGTCGAGGAACTTGCGGACCATCGCCACGGTGGCCTTGGGATCTTCCTCCATGATCCAGTGGCCGGAGCCGGGGATCACGTCGCTGGTCACATTGTCGTCTCCTGCCCGCATGACGTCGGCCATCTGCGAGCCGAAGCTCTTTTCGCCGCCGATCGCGAGCATCGGAATCTTCAGCTTGCCGTGAGCCGCGAGCCAGGCGCGGTTGTCGATCGCGTCCTGATCGAAGGCGTGGAACTGCTCGAACCCGGAATGCATCGCACCGGGTAGCGCGTAGAGCTTCGCATAATGCTCGCGCGAAGCTTCGGTGAAATGTTTGGGGTCGGCGGAGAAATCGTTCCAGAACCGATCGAGATAGATGCGCTCGCGGCCCTTCACCAGCCGTTCCATGTCGGGTCCGCCGAAGCGGAAATGCCACAGCAGCGGGCTCTGGATAATCTGCTCCCACGGGCCGACGCCTGGGACCGGGGCGTCGATGAGAACCATCTTGCCGACGCGATTTCCATGCTGCTCGGCAAACGCGAAGGCGACCATGTTGCCGATGTCGTGCGCGACGATGTCGGCATGCTCGACCTTGAGGCGGTCGAGCACCCCGGCAACATCGCCCGCCTGGTTCATCTTGGTAAAACCGCCGGCGGGCTTGGACGAAAGACCGAGGCCGCGAAGGTCGGGAACGATGACCGTGTGGTCACGCATCAGATCGGCCGCAAGCGGCGCCCACATATCGCCGGTCTCGCCATAGCCGTGGAGCAGGACGACTGCGGGACCCGAACCGCCAACGCGGACGTGAATCGTGGCGCCGTTGGTGGTGACGTCCTGGGTGTGGAAAGCTGCGGGGTAGGGCGGGACCTGAGCGGCGAGCGGCGCTGCGGCCAGGGCGAGGCCGGCAAGGGCGGCTTTCAACATCACGCTCCTCCTTTTTTGGGAGGGTTAAGCGAGCGAAACGAAGCTGTCCAAGACCTTCTTTCGGCCGGCGTGTTCGAAATCGATCTCCAGCTTGTTGCCTTCGATCACCGCAATTGTGCCGTAGCCAAACTTGCCGTGAAAAACGCGCTGGCCGAGCGCCAGATCGGTGCGGCCCTGGTTGCCCAAGCTGACGGCTGAGGCTTTCACGTCGATTGGCGGTTGGGCGCCCCACGTTCGCCCCCTCTCCCCGCTCGCGCTTTGCGCGAGTCGACCCTCCCCCGCGAGGGGGGAGGGGCTAAGGCGGCTGGCGCGCTGCCAGCCTGGGCCGCGGGACGGGCGCGCTACGTGCGCGAATGGATCGCTCCGTTCGGACCATTGCGCGCGCCACAGGCTTTCGCCCCCGGTCATCGTGGTCTCTTCATCGATATGCGCCTTGGGCAGCTCAGCGAGGAAGCGGCTCGGGATGCTGCTGGTCCATTGGCCGTAGATTCGGCGGTTGGCGGCGTGGAGGATCGTACAGTGTCGCCGGGCGCGGGTGATCGCGACATAGGCCAGGCGGCGCTCCTCCTCGAGCGCGGGAAACCCGCCTTCGTCGAGCGAGCGCTGCGAGGGGAAGACGCCTTCCTCCCAGCCGGGGAGGTAGATGGTGTCGAACTCTAGGCCCTTGGCGGCATGGATCGTCATGATCGTGACGCGCTCGCCCTGCCGCGCTTCGTCATTGTCCATGACCAGGCTGACATGTTCGAGGAAAGCGCCGAGCGATTCATACTCTTCCATCGCGCGCGTGAGCTCGGCGAGGTTCTCAAGGCGCCCCGCGCTCTCGGCCGAGCGGTCGGCCTGAAGCATCGCGGTGTAGCCGCTTTCGTCGAGCAGGAAGCGAGCGAGCTCCGGGTGGGGCAGCTCGGTCGACATCCGGCGCCATCGCGCGATATCCGCCACGAAATTGCCAAGGCTGCGGCGCGCCTGGGCCGTCAGCTCATCGCTGTCGAGCAGGGCCGCCGAGGCAAGTAGCAGCGGCTGCTGTGTCGCGCGGGCGTGGCGGTGAACGGTTGCGACGGCCTTGTCGCCGAGCCCGCGCTTGGGCTGGTTGACGATCCGTTCGAAGGCGAGGTCGTCGGCGGGTTGGACCACGACGCGCAGGTAGGCGATCGCGTCGCGGATCTCGGCGCGTTCGTAGAAGCGGAAGCCGCCGATGATCTGGTACGGCAGGCCAACGGCAATGAAGCGCTCCTCGAACTCGCGCGTCTGGAACTGGGCGCGCACGAGGATGGCGACATCGTCGAGGCTTCCGCCCGAGCGCATCCGGGCCTCCGCCTCCTCGCCGACGCGGCGAGCTTCCTCGGGGCCATCCCAGACGCCGATCACCCGGACCTTGTTGCCCTCGCCGGCATCGGTCCAAAGGGTCTTTCCAAGCCGCCCTGCATTGTGCGCGATCAGCCCGTCGGCCGCCGCGAGAATGTGGCTCGTCGAGCGGTAGTTCTGCTCCAGGCGGATGATCTTCGCGCCGGGAAACTCCCTTTCGAAGCGGAGGATGTTGGCGACCTCGGCGCCCCGCCAGGAATAGATGGACTGGTCGTCGTCGCCGACGCAGCAGAGATTACGCCTCGGCTCGGCGAGAAGCTTGAGCCATTCATACTGACCCTGGTTCGTGTCCTGGTATTCGTCGACCAGCAGGTACCGAAAACGGTCGCGATAGCCGGCGAGCACGTCGGGTTGCGTGCGGAAGATGACCAGCATGTGGAGCAGCAGGTCGCCAAAGTCGCAGGCGTTCAGGGTTTTCAGGCGCTCCTGAAATCGCGCGTAGAGATCGGCCCCGCGACCCGCTGCAAACGCTTCGGACTCGCCCGCATCGACTTGGCCCGGGGTCCAGCCACGGTTCTTCCAGCGGTCGATCAACGCGGCCAGCTGGCGCGCGGGCCAACGCTTCTCGTCGAGGTTGGCGGCCTGGATCAGCTGCTTCAAGACGCGCAACTGGTCGTCGGTGTCGAGGATGGTGAAGTTGGACTGAAGGCCGACCAGCTCGGCGTGGCTGCGCAGCATCCGTGCGGCGACGGAGTGGAAGGTCCCGAGCCACGGCATGCCTTCGATCGCGCCGCCGCTGATCTGGCTGACACGGTCCCTCATCTCGCGCGCGGCCTTGTTGGTGAAGGTGACGGCGAGAATCTGGCTCGGCCAGGCTTTGCGAGTGGCGATCAGATGGGCGAGGCGCGCAGTCAGCGCGGCGGTCTTGCCCGTCCCCGCGCCCGCCAGCACGAGGACGGGCCCTTCGGTTGTCAGGACCGCCTCGCGCTGCGGCGGATTCAAGCCCTTCAGATAAGCGGGATCGGGCGCGAGGGCAGGGGATTCGGGCACCCGGTCGAGGTAAGCGGGGGAGAACGGAACGGCAACCGGGATGAGCCCGGGCGATTCGCGGGCGGACCAAAATTCGCGATTCTGACAAAGTTCCTACGGTTGCTCCCGATATCCCCGTTATCCACAGGCTTGTTACCGAAAATTTTGCTTCCGCGACTCGGAATCGATGTGCATGGTGCTCAGGTGATCGGGACGGCGGTCCCGGCCTCCCCAAGAGCCGGAAACGGCGCGAGGGTGCGGCAGGTGACCAAAGGTCCGATCTCCGCCGGCAGACATTGGAAGGAGCTTTCGGGTTCTGACCGGAGCCAGTCGGTAAGAGGCGCCGGAAGAGAAGTCTTCCTGTCGCGCGACGCGGCTCCCGGGTTTTCGGACTTCGGTGAGCAAAGCGGGACGCGATAGAGGGTTTCCCAAGAAGGGCCGCAGAACATCGGGTGATTTTGGTTGGGATCACGGTTCCTTCCAGGCCAGGCCGATCGAACGACCAGCGAGCCTTCGGGCCACGTAGTCGGGTAGGTCAGCCAGGCTTCTCGAAAGAGAGAGTGCCAGATGGGAAGCGACGCCTGAGCTGGTGAGCCAGGATCGAGAGCGGGTACGGCTAGGCCTTCGGGCACAAGTGGACCAAGTTACGAACACCGGCAGATCCTTCGCTCGGCGCAGTGGGGGCTGGCAGCAATGCCGGCCCCCATTTCTTTTGTGCCCGCCGAACTGCCGCGAACCAGGGCGATGTTCCCCCCAGCAGGTCCCGAGCCACGCCTGAGAGCGCACGGCCCTGACACCCCTCCGACCGCGCCCCCGGGCCGGCCCCCTGTCGAAACCTTCATCAAATGGACGGACACCAAACGGCCATCGCGCGTTAGGGCGAGCAGGTGGCGACGGTCGCGGTATCCTTGGCCGTCGCTGACGGCGGCGGCAATTGTGCCGCCGGAGCGGGACACGAATGGAGTCAGCCGGTGTTCCGTGCAATCGCAGTGCTTGCGTTGGCGTCCGCCTCCGCCCTTCCCGCCGCAACCCTGACCTCCACCGGATCGTGGTGGGAACGCGTCACCGTTCTCGTCGCCGACAACGGCCAGGCCCAGTCCTGCCGTTTCGAATCGAGCCTCAAGCCCAACGCGGGTGAGGAATGCTCGGTCGTCGAAAACGCCGCCGCGTCCTCGGTCAAGGGTGGCGGGGCCAAGGACCAGTTCACCCGCATCACCTTCGAGCGACGCTTCAGCCCGGGCGCGAAGCCTGACCTGCAGTCGCTGAAGCCGGGCGAGACTTTGCTTGGCGGCCGCGTGATGTCGCTGGCGATCGACGCCAGGGGGGCGGTCAAGAATTGCGAGGTCGTGGCGACCTCCGGATCGGTCACACCGCAATATGGCTGCGAAGACCTTTCGGCCGAGCGTTTCGAAGCGAGCGCCGGCGCCAGCCACGCCGGCTCAGCGCCGCGCGCAGGCTATATGTCGGTCATCGTCTACGGCCACAGCGAGCACGTCGTTTAAGACGGGCGGAAGGCCCCTTCCCTCGAATTTGAGGGGAGGGGCATCGTGTGCTCGCCTGTCCCCCGGACAGGCTGCGCGCAGTTAATTCACGATGATCTGGTCCGTCATGCCCATCGACGAGTGGAGGAAATGGCTGCAGTGCGCGGCATAGGTGCCAGCGCGCGGGACCAAGGTTATACTCTTCGTCTGATGGCCGGCCAGCGGGATCTTGCCGCCGGGCGCGGCGCCCCCGGTGATCGTTGAGCTTGCAAAGAAGCTGGTGGCTGTGAAGTCGTGGCCGCTGCCCGACTGATTGACGAACGTTAGGGTCACCGGCTGCCCGGCACGCAGGTGGATCGGATGGGGCGTGAAGCCGAAGCTGAAGACGCCGATGGTGACGGCCTGCGGTGCGGGCTGCGCCGTGGCGGGACCCAAGGCGAGGATCGAGAGAAGCGCGGCCGTAGCCAGGCGGGAAAAGGTCATGTGAACTCCTTTCGCGCCCCCGCGATGCGTCTGTAGCAGCACGGCCGCGGCTGACGCAATGTCAGAGAAAGTAACCATACAGGTGAAATAAATGTTGACATCGCGACGCTGATTCGGTACACGGTAGGCACAGTGAAGAATTGCGACTCGGGCCGGCGCCACCCAGGCGTTCCGGCCCGTTTGCTTTTGGAGGCGGAGCGTGGCGCGAGGATCGAAACTGCAGCTGGTCGGCGGCATCAGGCCGCAACTCCGCAAGACAGCTCCGCGCAAATGGTCGAAGGCGAGAGCGAACGAGTTTCTCAGGGTGCTCGCCGAGACCTGCAACGTCAGCGAGGCGTGCCGCCGCAGCGGCCTGCCGATGACCGTCGCCTACCGGCGTCGCAATTCGGATGCGGCGTTTCGCGCCCAATGGGCGGACGCGATCGCGTCCTCGTACCAGAGGCTCGAGCTGGCGTTGCTCGACCGGGCTTTCAAGGGCACCGAGAAAGTGATCCGGCGCCGTGACGGATCGGAAGACCGGATGCTCGAATATCCGAACCATTTGGGTTTGCAGCTGCTGAAGCTGCATCGCGGCACCGCGGTCGAGGCGATAAGCCCGCGAGCGCAGGAGAATATCGACCAGGCTCGCGAGCAGCTGCTCAACAAGCTGCTTCGGCTGAAACGGTGAATGGAAGTGGAATGAACCTCGAAGACGCGCGGCGGCTGATCCAGTGGGTCGGCCGGGCGAGCGTCGAGGAGCTTGGCAAGCTTGTCGCCGCGCTGACGCCGGCCGACGTGTTCACGCTGCAGGGCTGGTTCGAGCTGTGGGCGCACCAGGGCCAGCTGCCGCCGGGCGGGGACCGGTGGCGAGTGTGGCTGATGATGGCCGGCCGCGGTTTTGGAAAGACACGGGCAGGGGCGGAATGGGTGCACAGCATCGCGGCCTCGACGCCCGGAATCCGGATCGCTTTAGTCGGGGCGAGCATCGGCGATGCGCGAAGCGTCATGGTCGAGGGGGTTAGCGGCCTGACCGCCGTCGCGGCGTTGCGCCAGCGGAGGATATCATGGGAGCCGAGCCTGGGCCGCGTCAAATGGCCGAACGGCAGCGAGGCGCAGATCTTTTCGGGTGATCATGCCGACGGGCTGCGCGGCCCGGAGCATGACCTTGCGTGGTGCGACGAGCTGGCGAAATGGCGCGAGGCGGAGGCGAGTTGGGACAATCTGCAGATGGGCCTGAGGCGGGGAGACCGGCCGAGGGCGCTGGTGACGACGACGCCCAGGCCAATCGCGCTCATCAAGCGGATCCAGGGCGATCCGTGGACGGTCGTCACGGGCGGGCGAACCAAGGACAATATCAACCTCGATGAGGCGTTCGCAAAGGTGATGCAGGAGACGTACGGCGGGACCCGCCTCGGCCGGCAGGAGCTGGACGGCGAAATGATCGCGGATGTCGAGGGGGCGCTGTGGCCGCGGGATTTGATCGAGCGGTGCCGTGCATCACCCCTCCACCATCCTTCGGATGGTCCCCCTCCCCCAGGCAAGCTGGGGGAGGAATTGATCGGATTGTGGTCGGGGTCGACCCGCCGGCGGGGGCGGGGGAGGGTTCGGATGCGTGCGGGATCGTGGTCGCGGGATCGCGTGAGAACCAGCTGTACGTGCTGGAGGATGCGACGGTGCGCGGCCTGTCGCCGGTAGGCTGGGCGAGCCGCGTCGCGGCCGCTGCGGCGCGATGGAATACCTGCCAGGTCGTGGCCGAGGCGAACAATGGCGGCATGATGGTGCAAAGCGTGCTCCAGGCGGCCGACCTCGGCCTGTTCGTGCGGCTGGTGCATGCGACCCGCGGCAAGAGCGCGCGGGCCGAGCCGATCGCGCTCAAATTCGAGACCGGCAAGGCGTGTTTCGCGGGCGAGTTTCCCGATCTCGAGGCCGAGCTCGGCGGGATGATCGCCGGCGGCGGTTACGAGGGGCCCGGCAGGTCGCCGGATCGCGCCGATGCGATGGTCTGGGCGATGACGGTGTTGAGCGAGACGCGGTCAGGCGTGCCGCGGGTGCGGATGTTGTGAGGATAGACCTCTTGACTTGTACGGCTACATGTACATATAACCGTACAAGTCAGGAGCGCCGATCATGGATGTCGTTACTTATTCCGAAGCACGCGCCAATTTGAAGGACGTGATGGACCGGGTCGTCGAGGACAAGACCGAGGTCATCGTCACCCGTCAGAAGGCCGAAGCCGTTGTCATGATCTCCCTGTCGGAGTGGAATTCGATTTCGGAGACAATGCACCTGCTGTCCTCGCCGAAGAATGCCGAGCGTCTGCGCCAGTCAATCGAACAAATGGACGCCGGTAAGGGCATTGAACGTGATCTCGTTCGCGCGTGAACGTCAGCTTCTCTGACAATGGCTGGGACGACTACCAGCATTGGATCAACAACGACCGGAAAATACTCAAACGGCTGAACAGCCTGATCGAGGAATGCCGTAGAGACCCCTTCAAGGGTACCGGCAAGCCGGAGCCTTTAAGGGAAAACCTGAAAGGCTGGTGGTCGCGCCGCATCACCGCCGAGGACCGCCTGGTCTATCGAGTCCAGGGTAGCGGCAAGGACCAGGTGCTAGAGATCATTCAGTGCCGCTTGCATTACTGAGGCGCGTTTAGCTGTAGACGTGTTCGGAGGAGGAAGACCGTCACGCGAGTGAATCGCGTGACGTCGGACGGGTTCGGCTTTGCCGCCCCGCCGGCCGGCCTTCGCGACAACCGGTCCGCCATTCCCCCGGAATGGCGGCGTGCGGTTGGCCTTCGACGTTGGCAGCCGATCGCTGCGCAATCCGCCGCCAATGCTTGGCGGCACAAGCTTAGGAGCGAGCATGGGGTGGTGGTTCGGGCGCAAGAGCGCGCCGGCGGACGCGAGGCCGTTTCTGCCTGCGTGGCTGACAAATACAGCCGAGGAGGAGGGGTTTGCTCGCTCCGTGGAGGGTATGGCTTCCTATGTGAAGTCGACGGGGGTCTGGGTGAATTATCGCGCCGGCGCTTGGGAATTGGGCACATTGCGCGCGACGAGCCTGGTCCTCGGCGGGTCGCAGGTCGTGGGGGCCAGACTTTCCGCCATCGCGGGACCGAGCGGCGGCACGAATGTCGATGTCGAGAGTCGCGCGACAATCAATCAAGTTCTTGCGGCGCTTCGGCAACACGGCCTTATCGAAAGCTAGGGAGCTATGATTTGTCTGTGACAGTCCTCCGACTGAGGCTTTTCGGCAACAGGACGATGCAATCGCAAACTTGCGCAGCAACCGGCGCTCTCATAATGTGTTCTCGCGGTTCAAACTGAGAACGCATTGAAAGGGGAATTCTATGCGCAAGCTGGCCATTGCGGTGGCGCTCGCGTCGACGGCCATCGCAACCCCGGCCGTCGCCCGGGATCATTCATTTTACGCGGGACTCGAAGGCGGCGCCATGATCGTCGAGGACCTGACCCTCGATTATCGCGATGCTACGCGGACGGTCCCTGCCGGCTATATCGTCAATTTCGGCACCGGATATGACGTCGATGCCATCGCTGGCTATGACTTCGGCGTGGTCCGCCTCGAAGGCGAGTTGAGCTATAAGCATGCCGGCGTGGACGGCGTGAATTCTGCCGCTGCGATTTCACCGAATATCACCGGCAATCTAAGCGGTGGCCGCGTGAATGTCTTGTCCGGCATGATCAACGCGCTGCTCGATTTCGGCAATGATAATGGTTTGAGCGGCTACTTCGGTGGCGGCGTCGGCTGGGCCAGCATCGATCTGTCCGCTGCGACCGCTACGCCCGGCGCGCGCGTGATCGACGACAGCGAGTCGCACTTCGCGATGCAGGCGATTGCGGGCGTACGGCTTGCGGTCAGCCAGAACATCGACGTCGGCATCAAGGCGCGGCACTTCGAGTCCAGGAACCTGCGCTTCACGAACACCTTCAACGGCGCGCCGTTCAACTTCGACGGATCGTTCAAGGAGAACAGCCTGCTGGCGAGCGTCATCTACAACTTCTACTCGCCGCCTCCTCCGCCGCCCCCGCCGCCACCCCCGCCGCCTCCGCCGCCTCCGGCGACGCAGACGTGCCCGGATGGCTCGGTAATTCCGGCGACGGATACGTGCCCGGCACCGCCTCCGCCTCCGCCTCCGCCTCCGCCGGCTCCCGAGCGCGGCTAAGCCAAGGCATACTGGCAATGAACAACCGGTCCGGACGTTCGTCCGGGCCGGTTTTCTTTGGGGCTGAGATCATGTCGCTGCCGCCGCATCGGCAGCCCCCGTCACCACGCCCGTTGCGTGAAGGAGCGCCTTAGCGGCTCGACGCGTATTGGGTCGGCGGAGCCTTGTCCCAGCCGTAAAGGTCCGGGAGGTAAGTCAGCTTTCCATCACGGACCTGTGCTGTGATGTAGGTCAGGTAGATCGGCGTGCCTTGCGCCAGCTGAACCCGCGTCTCCGCATCACCCCCTGGCGAAACGGGATCATGCCCCAACAGCCACCTTCCCAGGCGCCTCGCATCCTCGACGCGCACGCACCCGTTGCTCAAGTTGCGGTTCGCAAGCGCGAACTTCGAATGATCCGGCGTATCGTGAAGGTAAATGTCCTCGGGATTCGGGAAGGGGAATTTCAGGATCCCCATCGAATTCAGTGGCCCCGGCGCTTGCCGAATCTTGAGGTGCAGCTTGCCGGCGGCCGCGGCCTTCCAATCGATCGACTTGGGATCGATGATGTTCGCATTCTCGCTCCACTCATCGATCACGTCGTAGCCGTGTGACTTGAAGTAGCGGAGACCGAGGTGAATCACGTTCGGCGCGATCGTCTTTCGGACGAGGTGGTCGGGTGCGTGCCAGTACGGATTGTACGTGATGTAATACATGACGCTCGCAATTAGCGGCGTCGGCAGCTCTTCCGTGCCGGTGATCACCTTCATTGAATCGAGCTGCTGGCCGTCTTGGTAGAGCGTCAGCATGGACGATCCGGAATCGACCAGCATGTAGCGCCCTTTGGCCGGGAGCGAGCGGACACGATCGAGATTGGCGAGGAGACGAGGGTCGGGCGTCAAGTTGCCGGTCGCCTGCGCTTCGGCGAAGGCCGTGTCGCGCAGTTGCGCGTAGATGGAATTGACGTTCGAGACGCTCGCGAGATGCTGCTCGAGCGACGGCGCGGCAGACACTGTAAGCAGGATCTGCGCCATGCCGGTCCCTTGCGGCTTCAGCACCGAATAAGCGTAAATCATTCCGGTTGTCGGACGCTTGAGCGCCTGGACGTAGCGGACCCATGCCCCAGAGAGTGTTCGCTCGGCAGCACTCATGGCAGCAGGATCGCCGCTCCGCGCCTGCGCAACCGTGGATTGAACCTGCGCGGCGAGTTGCGGGCCCTCCGCGAAGCCGTCGAACGGCGCGCGCTGCAGGATCGCGACGAGTTGCGCCGTCGCTGCTTCGTTGATCCCATTGCGGGTCCAGATCGGCTGCGGCTTGTAGGTGGTATAGAAGGTCGCAATATCGTCCGATTGTGGTGGCGCGAGGGAACTTGCCGGGTCAGGCGGAGCGGATTGAGCCGACGCGGCGACACCGACGAACAGGGCGGCGGAAGCCGCTCCCAACAATCCCAAATTGCGCGTCGTCAGCCTCACAGCGAATTCCCCAAACAAATTGTCACAGCCAATCTAAAGTACGCTCATAGGGCATCCAAGGTGGATTTCGGCTGAACCGCCGAATGTCCGTTTGGCGTAGCCGGCGCGCAACGGGTCAAGTGGGGCCCGCGCTCATACAGGGCGGTCTTGTGTTAGGAGGCGTTGGGCGCATAGGCGTCGATCCAGCAGCGAAATCGGCAAAGCTGGAGACAAAATGGACATCAATGGAGTGGCCGCGGTCGTAACCGGCGCGGCGTCGGGGCTGGGCGAAGCAACGGCACGTGAACTTGCACGCCGAGGCGCCAAGGTCGCTGTGTTCGACCGCGACGCGGGGCGCGGCGAACAGGTCGCGGGCGAGATCGGCGGCATTTTTTGCGAGGTCGACGTGACCTCGGACGAGAAGGTGAAGGCCGCGTTCGACAAGGCCCGCTCGGCGCATGGCCAGGAGCGGATCCTCGTCAATTGCGCCGGCGTTGCGAATGCAGCGAAGACGGTCGCCCGTGACAAGGAGACGAAGGCCGCAAAGCCGTACCCGATCCACCAGTTCCAACTCGCGATCGAAATCAACCTGATTGGTAGCTTTCGCTGCATCGCCAACGCGGCGCTCGGAATGGTCGATCTCGATCCGGTTGGCCCCGATGGCGAGCGCGGGGTGATTATCAACACGGCGTCGGTCGCTGCGGAAGACGGGCAGATTGGGCAGGCGGCTTATTCCGCGTCCAAAGGTGGCGTGCTGGCCATGGCCTTGCCGATCGCGCGCGACCTCATGAACGACGGGGTCCGCGTGAACACGATCCTGCCGGGCATATTCAAGACGCCAATGGTGGCGATGATGCCGCCAAACGTCCAGGATGCGCTCGGCGCGCAGGTGCCATTCCCGAAGCGCCTGGGGCAGGCCGAAGAATATGCCAGGCTGGCATGCTTCCTGATCGAAAATTCGTACATGAACGCAGCCGCGGTGCGCCTTGACGGCGGAATTCGGATGGCCCCGCGCTGATGACCGACTACGCAAGCCTCCTCGACGATCTCGCCGAGGCGGCGCGCGAAGCGGGCGAAGCGATCCGCGCGATCGTGGCTCGCGGATTTGAGACCGAGACGAAACGCGACTCCTCGCCTGTTACCGAGGCCGACCGAGCCGCCGAGCTGATCATCCTCGCCGCGCTCGCGCGTTCCGCGCCGGGTGTGCCGGTGATCGCCGAGGAAGAAGTGGCCGCAGGCCGCATCCCTTCGCACGACCACACCTATTTCCTCGTCGACCCGCTCGACGGGACGAAGGAGTTTGTGCGCGGCGGCGACGACTATACCGTCAACATCGGCCTTATCGAGCACGATCGGCCGATCCTCGGCGTGGTGTTCGCGCCAGCCACCGGATGCCTGCATGGCGGCCGGGTTGGGGCGGGAGCCTGGGTCGATGCGGGCCAGGGCCGCACCGTGATCCAGACCCGCAGCCGCGGCGAACGAATGACCGCGGTCGCTTCTAAGTCGCATTTGAACCAGGCGACCATCGATTACCTGCAGGAGGCAGTCGGCTTGTGCGATTATGTCGCCGTCGGTTCCTCGCTCAAATTTTGCATCATCGCGGAAGGGAAGGCCGACATTTATCCGCGTGCGTCCCCGACGAGCGAGTGGGATACGGCGGCGGGCCATGCCGTGCTGCTCGCTGCCGGCGGACTGGTCGACGGCCCGGACGGCGCGCCGCTGGCTTATGGCAAGCCCGCATTCCTCAACCGGGCATTCGTTGCGACATCGGGGTGGAAGCCGCCGCGGCTGGATCGTTACCTCGAACCGTTCGGCGGCGGCGGTGACCTGCCGCAGGGCCTCTAGGGATTGCATTGCTCAGCCTGACCCCACGGAGGGAAATCGGTCCATCTCGGACCGGAATCCGCGCGCGGCTGGCGGCTCTTCCGCAACGACTCGACTTCGGATTTTGCGGCCTCGATTCTCAGCTCGAGGTCGAGGACCATTGCGGCGTGCTGGCCGGAGAGTTTCAGGCGATTCATTAGGCGCTCTGCTTGCTCGAGCGCCTCCGCGACTTCAGCGAGCCATCGCGCCCGCGCCGCGGCCGGTACTTCAACAGGTGTGCTACACACGTTCGCCCCCCGGCGCTAGATAGCATCCTTTGGGCGGGAGTCCGTGAAGGTTCCAGAGTTTCTGATCCGTTCTGGAGCCGAATTCGTGGGACTCTTGTCCAGATTGCCCGCTATCACTGTGCCGCTCGGTCCAACTTCTCGCCTAGGCATGTCCCATGGACGCGATTTCGACCGACGACGCCGACCTGCGTTATTCCGACCTTCCTCCGATGCTCCTGGCCGCCAGCAGCGGCCGCGCGATGGCACGCGCCGAGCGCTCGGCCATCGTCGCTGGGTTCCGGGTCGGGGCGCGTATGCCCATCGAATCTGCCGGGCAGCGGATCGAGCAGCAGGTTTCGGCGACGGCGCTCTGGGTGGAGCTCGACAGCGATGGCGGCGGACCGATGGACGAGCTTCTCACCCAAGTCAGCCGGGATGTGGGGAACGGCCGTTATGCCGCGGTCATCTCGGCTACGGCCGATCTGCTCGATCCACTGGCGGCATCCCTCGAGACGAGCGGCGTCGAGCTGATCATCGACGCCGATGATGCAGAGCGGACCGCCGCGCTTGCCATTGCAACGACCGCGCGGGATGCCGCTTCATGTCAGCGACGTCGCCAGCGACAACAATGCCGAGCGGCTGCGTCAGTTGAGCGAGGAGGTCAGCCGCATCGCCTCGACCCTCGCGCGGCTATCGACCGGGCCCGGTGTGCCGGCGCGGGCGCTTGAGCCATGCCGGCCGGCGACGTGCCGCCGCTGTCCGCGGAGACGGTGCGCGCGGTCATCCGTGCCCGTCGTCTGCGCGCTCGCTATTTCCGCGAGCAGATGTTCGCCGATCCGGCTTGGGACATGCTGCTCGACCTGCTGCAGGCGGAGATCGCGCAGCTTCGCGTGCCCGTGTCGAGCCTGTGCATCGCTGCCGCGGTGCCGACGACGACCGCGCTGCGGTGGCTCAAGACGATGGTCAGCCAGGGCATCTTCATCCGCCGCGCCGATCCGCACGACGGCCGCCGCGTGTTCGTCGAGCTGGCGCCCTGGGCGAGTCAGGCGCTCCGCCGCTACTTCGCCGAGGTCGGCCAGGCTGTCGTGATCTAGCCGGGTTGCGGGGGCGTTGCCGGCGTGGCACGGGCGATCGCGGGCGCTTAGCTCAGCTGGTAGAGCATCTCGTTTACACCGAGAGGGTCGGCGGTTCGAGCCCGTCAGCGCCCACCATCACCTGCACCGCCACCTAGTTCGAGCGGTTGAGGCTCACCGCCGCGCGGATCAGGTCCTTGAAGGCTTTCTCGTCGATCTTATCCCCCTGGCGGAAGTCGATCGCGCGCCGCGTGTTGCCGTCTAGGCTGGCGTTGAACAGTCCCGACGGGTCATCGATCGCGGCGCCGCGCGCGAAGGTCAGCTTGACGGCCGCCTTGTAGCTTTCGCCAGTGCAGATCATGCCGTGATCCGACCAAACCGGCACGCCCGCCGGGTTCATCGGCTTGCGCCACTTCACTTCCTCGACGACGTCAGGG
>JBDTZJ010000131.1:0-4955 GCA_040005255.1 Sphingomicrobium sp. | reverse complement strand
CCGGGCACGACCTTTTCATATTTGATGCGCTTGCCGGTCGGTTCGTGGACCTGGTGGAACTGGATCGCCGCGCCGCTCTTAGTCGCGGGATAGATTTCGACCGGGATCGACACGAGCGCTAGCCGGATTTGCCCTCGCCAGATCGGACGCGCAGCCATGAATTCGTCTCCTTAGCCGGAGCGATTCAATCATTGCGCGAACGACTCGTTCCGTGTCGAGGCTTTGAGGGAACGAACGAAGCCGGCGACGTCGCCGCCTCGCGCCGCCAAATCGACGATCGCCGAGCCGCAAATGACGCCTCTGGCGCCGGCGTCGAGCGCGGCGCGAACGTGGTCCGGCGCGGAGATGCCGAAGCCGAACACCGGCGCCGGCGCGCCCACGCGCTTGAGCCGCTCGATCAGGCCGGCATCGAACTGGCCACCGGCATGGGTGCCGGTGATCCCCGCGCGGCTGACGCAGTAGGTATAGGCCTTCGACAGCCGCGCGATACACTGCAGCGTCGGCGCGGGCGTGTTGGCGGCGGCGATCAGCACCGGCTCGATCCCCGCCTGCTCCATTTCGGCGGCGAAGCGCTCTGCCTCCATCACCGGCACGTCAGCGATCAGCAGGCTGTCGGCCCCGGCTTCGGCCGCATCGCGCATGAACCCCGCGCGCGCGACGACGATGTTGGCATAGGTCAAGATGCCGACGGGCAGGGTCGGGTGCCGCGCCCGGAAGCCCGCGATGAGCTCCAGGCAATCGCTGACCCTGACCCCTGCAGCCAGCGCGCGCTGCGCCGCCGCCTGGATCACCGGCCCGTCGGCCACCGGGTCGGAGAAGGGGATCCCGACCTCGATCATGTCGGCGCCACCCTCGACCAGCGCGTCGAGCAGCGCGGCGCTGGTGTCGAGGTCGGGATCGCCAAGCATCACGAAGGCGCCGAACGCGCCTTCCCCGTCCAATGCATCGAACATCGCGGAGTAGCGGCTCATGCGAACAGCGCCTGCGCCTGTCGCTCGTCGACAGACCCTGCCCCCAGCAGGGCCTGCGCCTGAGCGACATCCTTGTCGCCGCGGCCAGACAGTCCGACGAGGATCACGCTGTCCGGCTCCGCCTCAGCGAGCTTCAATGCATGCGCGAGGGCGTGCGCCGATTCGAACGCGCAGATTATGCCTTCGCTCTCCGCCAACCGCTTGAACGCGGCGAGCGCCTCGGCGTCGGTGGCGCCCACATATTCGGCGCGACCGCTGTCCTTCAAATGTGCATGCTCGGGCCCGACCGCGGGATAATCGAGCCCGGCGGACACCGACCAAGTGTCGGCGATCTGCCCGTCCGAATCCTGGAGGACGTAGGTCTCGGCACCGTGCAGGATGCCCGGCGTGCCGCGCAGCAAAGTCGCGCCATGCTCCGCGCCGGCGAGGCCCTTACCGGCGGCCTCGACGCCGACCAGCCGCACGTCATCTGCGAGGAAGTCGGCGAACAGTCCGATCGCGTTCGAGCCCCCGCCGACACAGGCGACGATCGCGTCGGGCAACCGTCCGAGCTGCTCAACCATCTGTGCCCGCGCCTCGCGGCCGATCACGCGCTGGAACTCGCGGACCATGGTCGGGAACGGATGCGGCCCGGCGGCGGTGCCGAGCAGATAATGGGTTGTCTCGAAGCTCGCCGACCAGTCGCGCAGCGCCTCGTTGATCGCATCCTTGAGCGTCCGACCGCCGCTTTCGACCGGGATGACCTCGGCCCCCATCAGCTGCATCCGGAAGGCATTGAGCCGCTGCCGCTCGATGTCCTCGGCGCCCATGTAAATTACGGTCTCGAACTCGAGCAGTGCACCCACGATCGCGGTAGCGACGCCGTGCTGCCCGGCGCCGGTCTCGGCGATCAGCCGGGTCTTGCCCATGCGCTTGGCCAACAGGCCCTGCCCGAGCACCTGGTTGGTCTTGTGTGCTCCGCCGTGGAGCAGATCCTCGCGCTTCAGATAGATGTTACCCGGCAAGTTCCGGCAGCGGGTCAGAGGCGTCGGTCGTCCCGCGTAGTTGGCGAGCAGGCCGTTGAGCTCGGCAGCGAACGCAGGATCGTCCTGCGAGTCCAGGAATGCCGCCTCGAGCTGCTCGAGCGCCGGGACGAGAATCTCCGGGACGTAGCAGCCGCCGAAGCGCCCGAAGCGGCCGCTTAGGCGCATGCACGCAGCCGCTGCCGCGACACCGGGCGCAGCAAATCGAACAAATTGGCGATCGCGTCCGGGGATTTCCTGCCGGGGCGGGCGTCCACCGCCGATCCGATGTCGATCGCATAAGCGCCCAGCCCTTGCGCCGCGCGCGCATTGTGTGGCCCAATCCCTCCGGCGACCAAGGATCGCGACAATTCGGGGTGATTCTGGATCAATGACCAGTCGAAGCCGCGGCCGCTGCCGCCTGCCTCGTTGTCGAACACCAGACGGTCGCCGCCGCGGCTTACCAGCGGCTCGCGGCCGACGCTGAGGGCTGTCCAGATCTCGCACGACCCCGGCAGCTCGCGCCGCAGCGACCGGACATATTCGGCGTCCTCGTGGCCGTGCAGCTGCACCGCATGCAAGTTCATCGGCATCGCAAGGTCGACGAGCGTGCGCTGCGGCGCATCGCGGAACACGCCGACCGGAAGCATCCCTTGCCTTCGAGCGATACCGGCCAGCGGCTCCGTTTCGGTGGCCGTGACCCGGCGGGGGCTGCCAGGCACGAACACGAAGCCGGCGAATGCCGCTGGCCGGGCGGCGCTGAGGTCAGCGCCGCAATTCAATCCGCATAATTTTGTCCGCCCGAAGATCAGCTCGCGGGCGCGCTGGGCCGGGTCACTTGCCTGCATCAGCGAAGACCCGATGAGGAAACCGTCGACCAGCGGCGACAGGCGATCGACATCTTCGCGGGTGCCAATCCCGGATTCGGAAATCAGGATCCGGTCGGGAGCGAAGCGGGCGAGCCGCTCGGTCGTCGCAAGATCCACGCTGAGGTCGCGCAGATCACGATTGTTGATGCCGATGAGCGGGGCTCCTAGCGCCAGGGCGCGGTGCATCTCCATCTCGTCGTGGACTTCAACCAGCGCATCCATGCCGAGGCGGCGCGCTTCGGCGATCATCTCGCGCGCGGCCGCGTCGTCGAGGAGCGACAGCATCACCAGCACCGCGTCGGCTCCGGCGATGCGCGCCTCGACGACCTGGCGCGGATCGATGAAGAAGTCCTTGGCGAGGACCGGCCCGTCGAACTCACCGCGGGCGGCGGCAAGGTCGTCGAGCGATCCGCTGAAAAATTCGCGGTCGCACAGCACGCTCAAGCCGTCGGCGACCCCGGCATAACCGCGAGCGAGCGCGGCGGGATCGGCCGGAGGGCGGATCGCGCCGGCCGAGGGCGAGGCCTTCTTGATCTCGAGGATGAATCTGGCCCCAGGCTGGGCTAGCGCCGCGGCCAGGCTCCGCCGTGTCGGACGCGCCCGGCTGCGAAGTGCGTCGAGCGACACGCCGTCGAACCGGCGGGCGAGCTCCGCGCGCTTGGCCGCCGCGATCCGGCCGAGAATTCCGACAGGCTCAGTCACGGCTCGCCTCGATGAACTCGGCAAGCACCTTCGCCGCTCCGCCGGATGCCAGTGCATCGCGCGCCAAGGCGGCGCCTTCGAGCAAGGTCGCGGCGAGACCCGCCGTGTTCAGCAGCGCCGCCGTGTTGAGGATCACGATGTCCTCCTCGGCACGGGACCCGCGGCCTTCGAGAAGTGCCTTGAACCGCGCTGCATTTTCCTCGACGTCGCCGCCGGTCACGACCTTGAGCGGCGCCCGCTCCAGCCCCGCTTCCTCGGGCGTGATCTCAAGTTCCTCGATCTCGTCGCCCGACAGGCGGATCGCCCGCGTCTCGCCGTGCAGCGCGACCTCGTCGAGCCCCGAGCCGTGGACGACGAGCGCTTCGCGAACGCCCATCGCGGCTAGGGTTTGGGCGACGCGGCGAAGCATCTTCGGATCGGCGACTCCGAGCAGTTGCACCGGCGGCCGGGCCGGATTGATGCAAGGACCAAGCAGATTCATGATCGTGCGAACCTCGAGCTGCCGGCGGACCAGCGCCGCATGCTTCATGCCCGGGTGGTAGGCGGGCGCGAACAGGAAGCAGAAGCCGGTCTCGTCGAGCAGGGCGCGAGCCTGCTCCGGTCCAAGGTCGATCTTCGCGCCAAGCGCTTCGATCACGTCGGCCGAGCCGCAGCGCGAGCTGACGCTGCGGTTGCCGTGCTTGGCAACGGGCAGCCCGGCAGCGGCCGCGACGAACGCCGTCGCGGTCGAGACGTTGATCAGGCCGGAGCCGTCGCCGCCGGTGCCGCAGCAATCGGCATAAATGTAATCGGGCCGGTCGAAGGGCAACGCGGCCGCGCTCAGGGCCCGCGCAGCGCCGATCATCTCCTCGACGGTCTCGCCCTTCATCCTGAGCGCGATCAGCATGCCGGCAATCTCGGCCGGTTCGAGCTTGCCGAGGACCAGTCGTTCGAAGAGATGCTCGGAATCGCCGATCGGCAGGTCCTCGCCGCTCAACAGCTTCGGCAGTGGGTTCGGCACCGGCTCGAGCGGGTCGTGCACATGGGTCGCGTGGAGCGCCGCGGGAGCAGCGACGCCATCGCCTGGGATCGTCAGGATCTGGTTCATGAATTCACCTGGAAACAAAAAAGCCCGCCGAAAGGCGGGCGGGCAGTCGATGATCGGGTACCAGTCGATCAGTCGCGCCATCGCGCCGCAAACGTCGCGTCGCGCCACCACCAGCGGTTAGCGGTCGAGGAAGCGGCGATGTCGGCCAAGTTGGTCATGCGATTCGCGTGGTACGGCAGGCGCTCGGGGCCGGTCAACCGGCTAATCGGTTGACGCCCTCGCTTCGGCAATGGCATTGGCCGCAACCCGAGCGGGTGTAGCTCAATGGTAGAGCAGAAGCCTTCCAAGCTTACGACGAGGGTTCGATTCCCTTCACCCGCTCCAA